>JABDDC010000035.1 GCA_013287815.1 Chlamydiota bacterium | reverse complement strand
ATGGAATGGAATGCTTGTGGTATGTTAAGAGAAAGAAACTATGTAGAAATTATTCAACATTATTAGATCAGTGGGAACGATCACTTAAAAATTATATATTGAACGAAGTAAAATGGGAATCTTCAGTTAAGGAAGATTTTTTCACTGTTTGGAAAAATAGATTATTCAATGAGCCTTATCCCTCCCAAAATCCTCTTGAGTGGAGGTGGAAAAGTGGAAGTTCTATTGATTGCATTACAGCCTCAAGGATAATTCTTTATTTTATAGATCAATTCATCCAAAAACCGCACAGGTCAGTATATGGAGAGATTGCCAGTTTTCTATGGATGCTAGTTTTCTTGTCCAACGAATCGGAAAAGCATACATTATATAAGCTGATCAATCTTTCTGCAACTCAGTTACGGCCACGAAAGAAAGAACTTGATTTCAAAAGCCATCGGGTCAATCTTTCTACCAAATTGTCAACCCTCTTAGGGCTGATAAGAAAACTTAATAACAACACTAATTTATTTCCAAGCATTAGTGTAGACACACTTTCCGATTATCTTAGAAAAGCCTCAATTTTTTTTGAGCTAGATCCAGAAGTGCTCCCTGAAGCATTTCTGATGCACATCCATACATTCCAAGATTTAAGAATATTACCATGGCTTTCTAAAACCATGTTAAAACCTGATTTTCAATCGAAACCTGAATATCGAGTAGGAGGATTTTTGAAAGCTTATAAACTACCCACTCAATGCTTTTTAGACATGCCAAAAGATCTACTTCAGGCTTGAATTTCCATTCATCTAAAATCATCATTTTCAACGTAAATTTAAAAAATCAAAAATTTTTAATGTCTACGTTTTCAATAGCTTAGATTTGCGAAAATGGAAAATCTCCGATCATTTCTCCACAGTGTCACTGACATAAGTAGCCTTGCTGACTAGAATGAATGGCGTTTGAGAACAATTGTGGCTTGATGCCATTACAACAAGGAGAGAAATGATGACTACATTAGATCAAAAAGCATACTGCACGGTTAAGCAAATAGCAGCGGACGCTTCATTTTGCTTTTCAGAAGGGATGTTGCGTTACTACTTGCTGCACGCGAATAAAAATGGTTTGAAGAAAGCAATTCGAAAAATCGGAAGAAAAGTCTTAATCCGTCGAGACTATTTTGTAGAATGGCTTGAAACGAAGAGCAAATAAGCAAATCAATAATAACCCCATGGATCATCATATTTGATGATCCATGGATTTGAAAGGTAGATAAATGAATATTGATATTTCTTTAGGGCCAAAGACAAATGACTCATCCGTGGCTGAAATTAATTTAGAAATTGCAGCTCATTTCTTAAGTATCCTCTCTCAGGTGGACAAAAATAATAAATTCACTTTTCAGATATTCAAGGATAAAAAAGAATTCAAGCAGCACTTTCCTAGAATATTACATGGAACGTTTGATGAGTTAAAAGAAGAATTAAAGGTTTTGAATTGTAAGGAAGATTATGGCATTTTTCTTACGGTAAATACTACGGATTTTAAGGGACGCAAAAATGAAAATATTCTGAAGGTTAGGGCTTTTTTTGTGGATCTGGATGGAAGCCCTCTCGGGCCTATATTGACTGCACCTATTAGTCCACATATTATTGTAGAGTCTAGTCTGAATCGTTATCACGCCTATTGGATAATTGAAGAAGCTCCGTTAGAAAAATTCACTGAAATTCAAAACGCTCTAATTAAAAAATTTAATGGAGATCCGGCTGTAAGAGATCTTGCCAGAGTGATGAGATTGCCAGGTTTTTTTCATCTAAAAAACACTCCATATTTAACAAAAATTATTAAAGAAAGTGGAGAGCCTCCAATCTCTTTTGAGAGATTTTGCAGCGCATTTAATTTGTCACCTGCTCTTGAAAGAGAAATCGCTTCTAATCCTAGAATGAATCTCAATTCAAATTTTGTTCTGGATGTCTTAAAAAAATCCAATATGATTATGCAAAAAGATTCCAGTTATGGAAGTTGGACAATCCATTGCCCATGGGAACGTCTACATTCAACTGTCGATAAAGGAACAAAATATTACGAACCCAATTCTAATGGGTATTCAAGTCATGGATTTAAATGCTTTCATGAACATTGTAAAGAAAAGGGAATTAGAGATTTATTTGATTTTCTGAAATTGGGAAGCACCTTTCCAATTGAACCAATGCCCTTGTATCGCGAATTACCTCCCTCAAATCCATTTCCTTTTGAAGCACTTGGAGAAATCCTAGGAAATGCTGCTAGAACACTGCATCGCATTATTCAGGCTCCAGATGCAATATGCGCCCAAAGTCTTTTAGGAGCCATTGCACATTCTTGTCAGCCATTTGTAAACGTAACTATGGATGGTAGAGAATATCCAATTTCACTTAATTTAATCACAGTTGGTGAATCAGGGGATCGCAAAAGTTCAACGGATAAAGAAGCTCTTAGACCTATTTTAGAAAGACAAAAAGCTTTGATCGAACACTATCGAATCGCATTAAAAGAATACAATTTCCAACATGATAAATGGCAATCACAAAAAGACAAGTTGTTAAAGGAAAATCCTTTTGAAGCTACGCCAGAACAATTTGAGATGGAAGAACCTGTGGAACCACTTAAACCGCTTTTGTTGTTCGAAGAGCCTACATATGAAGGCTTAGTCAAATATTTGGATGTGGGTCAACCAAGCGTGGGTCTGTTTAGTGATGAGGGAGGTGGATTTTTAGGTGGATATTCCATGAGCAAAGATCAGATTCAGAAAGCTATTGCAGGGTTCTCATCTTTATGGGATGGAAAACCTATTTCTAGAGTTAGGGGTGGTGATGGTTCTTCATTTATGTATGGACGCCGAGTCTCTTTACACTTAATGATTCAAGAAATCATCTTATCACAAGTAATGGAAAACCCTATCATTGAAAAACAAGGATTTTTACCTCGATTTCTAATTGCCTTTCCAGAGTCAATTGCAGGAACAAGAACATATGTTCAAGAAAATATCAGAGAGGATCCAAATCTTTGTCGATATTGGAAGCAACTTCAACACATTATTGAACTAGAATTACCTTTGGAGACTTCGCCTGCGCCTCAAAATGAATTAAAACCAAGAAATTTACCCCTTATTAAATCCGCTGAAAAAATTTGGATTGAATATTACAATGCAAATGAACTTGAATTAGCTCCCGGAATGCGGTTAGCTTCCATTAAACGATTGGCCAATAGGACCCCTGAGCATGTTTTGCGCCTGGCAGGTAACTTAGCCTTTTTTGATGATCCAAGTGTAGTAGCGATTCATCCAGAATTTATCTTAAAAGGGGTTCGGCTTATGGAGTTTTATCTAAATGAAGCCTTAAGGATTCAAGGATATTTTTCCATTCATCCAGATCTTGTCCAAGCAAAGGAATTGCTAACATGGCTCTGGGAGAAAAACAGGGAAATTGTAACTTTGACGCAAATCTATCAATATGGTCCAAAGAAAATACGTCAAAAAGACAAGGCAAATAAAATCATGTCTATTCTCATAGAACATGGATGGGCAATTTCTACACGAACAAATGATGCTGGAAAAGAACATAAACAAGCTTGGAGAATCCGAGAAATGACTGAAAAGTGCTAATTGGGCTAAATTGCTAAAAATTTAGCATTTTAGCAGTTTTAGCAAGACTCTCTAAAGAACAATTTAAGAATGAGGTGTTAATGAAAACCAATTATGAGAAAAATAAATTTATAGAATTGCGCGCCAAAGGTTTATCCTTTGATAAGATATCCGCCGAACTTAATATTTCAAAGCCGACATTACTTCAATGGAATGCAGAGTTTTCAAGAGAGATAGCAAATATGTCGTATCTTGAATTTGAAACGTTGTTAAGTCAATACCAGTTAGCCAAGAAAACGCGAATTGATGCGTTTGCTACCATGCTTGAAAAAGCTATGGAAGAACTTAAATCACGATCTTTTGAAAATCTCAATACAAAAGATCTTCTGAGCTTTATCTCTTCTATAGAATCTAAGATTCGAGAAGAAATTCGTCCTATTCATTATTTTACCGGAGAATACAATGATCCCCTAGAGCTTATAGATTGCACACCCAAAGAGAAATCTTTACCGTTGGTTTACTAAAATTTTACCAATCTTAAATTTTCCTATTTGGTGACAAGAGAAGCAGCTACATTTTTAAAGTTAATCAAGGCTGCTTCCAGATTTTCGATAATCTCATTGGCTAATATATCAGGATCAGGAAGGTTATCAAGATCTGTTAAGCTTTTATCTTTAAGCCAAAAAATATCCAAACTCGTTTTGTCACGAGCAATCAACTCATCATAGCTAAACTTACGCCATCTGCCATCTGGATTTTTTTCTGGATGCCATGTATCTTTTCGAAGATGGCGATTTTGAGGATTGTAGCATTGAATAAAATCTTTCAAATCCTCGAACTGCATCGTTTTCTTCTTGAGCGTGTGATGAACATTTGTTCTATAATCGTAATACCAAACATCTTTCGACCAGGGGTTTGGACTAGCCTCACGGTTATCAAAGAAAAGGACATTAGCTTTAACGCCGTTTGCATAAAAAATCCCTGTCGGCAAACGTAGGATTGTGTGTAGATCGGTATTTTCCAGCAATTTTCTTCGAATAATTTCCCCAGCCCCACCTTCAAACAATACGTTATCAGGTACTACTATAGCTGCTCGTCCTGTAGTTTTGAGCATAGTGCGAATATGCTGCACGAAATTGAGCTGTTTATTGGATGTAGTTGCCCAGAAGTCTTGTCTGTTGTATGTTAGATCATCCCTTTCCTGCTCACCTTCTTCATTGGTAAAACTCATACTGCTTTTTTTGCCAAAAGGGGGATTAGCTAATATATAGTCAAACCGTTGCCCACTATCTGCAACTAAAGCATCATTAGGGGAAATTGGAGCGTCACCATCGATTTCTCCAATATTATGCAACAGCATATTCATAATACATAAACGGCGCGTATTAGGTACAATTTCATTTCCAAAGAAGGTTTCTCGTTTTAGAGAAATCTTTTGCTTTTTATCTAGCTGAAAGTTTTTTGGATTGGTAATAAAGTCATAGGCAGCAAGAAAAAACCCACCAGTTCCACAAGCCGGGTCTGCGATAGTCTTTCCTGGCTTAGGTTGCACACATTCTACCATAGCCTTGATAAGTGCCCTTGGAGTAAAATATTGACCTGCACCTGATTTAGTATCTTCTGCATTTTTTTCTAATAAACTTTCATAGATGTCGCCTTTAACATCGGCTCCCATCATCACCCATTCGGTTTCATCCACCATGCTGATGAGACGGTATAATTTCGCTGGATCTTGAATTTTGTTTTGTGCCTTTGAAAATACTTGGCCAAGCATTCCTTTTTTTAATCCAAGCTCATGCAAAAGCTTAAGATAATGATCTCCTAGCTCTGCTCCTTTTTTTGCTGTTAGACTTTTCCAATTGTATTCTAGAGGAATGCCGACATCCCGGCTGTAAGGTGGCTTGGAGTATTCATCGGTCATCTTAAGAAATATCAAGTACGTTAACTGCTCCAAATAGTCGCCGTAGCTCACGCCATCATCTCGTAGGGTTGTGCAAAAACTCCAAACTTTGGAAACGATTGATGCTGTATTCATAGAGCGACCTTTTGTCTTATTGATGATTTTTTTTGACTAGTTTGAATTGATTGTTCAGCTTTTATGCGTTCGAGAAGCATGCTTGCTGGTTCGTCGTTTGAATCTTGAAGCACCAGCTTGCCTGAAAAAGCCTTTTTTAGAATACTCTGACGAAGTGCTTTAAGCTGTTCAGATAAAATAATTAATTCCTTTTCAAGGATGTCAATAGTTGACTGATTTATTTTCAAAGAACTGACGATTTTGTTTTGTTCTGTTTTTCCTGGAAAGGGGATAGGCATTTGAAATAGATTTGATTGACTGATAGTATTTTGTCCTGCTGTAGAGACCATATTTTTCTCAATGAAAGTTCTTGCAAAATCTGTCTGACTATATAAAGATAGGTAGTTGGAAATTTCAGAATTTAAAGGACTAAAACGAATAAAATGATCGCAAAATAGAAGAGGGATTCCTTTGTCTTGATACATTATTAATTGTCCAACTAGCTCCCTACTACCATTTACTCTAATACATAAAATATCAAAATTAATAAGTTGATATTTTTTTATTTCATCGGCTGTACATATTATCTTTCTCAGACCACCAGTTTTTATACACCTATCTTTTATATCCGCAAGGCGAAGGACAGCAAGTTCAACTCCATTTGTTCCCTTTCGCTTGCTTAATCCATTTTGTGAAAAATTGATTAATTTTCCGAGTCTAACCCATATCCACCCATCAGGTAAATCTTGTAATAATTCATCAGAGTTTATTTCTTCTTTCAAGCTTACAATTTGAGATTTTCCAAGAAGGCTTAGATATTCATTTCCTCCATTCTTTTTAATTTTATTTTCTTCTCGCCATTCTCTAGTTAGTTTTCCTTCAAAAGCACTTTTTAGAAGTGCTTGACGATAGGTCTTTAAAAGTTCTTGCGCTTTTTGCAAATTTTCCAATCCTTTATCGAGTTCAGAAAAAAGCTCATCAATTTTTGCTACTATTCTTTTTTGTTCGTTTATTGGAGGAAGAGGAATGGTATATTTTTCTAAATGCTGATAATGTCTTGCATATCCTTTATCCACCAGGATTGAAGCGATATATTGAGTAAAATAAAAAAATAGCTTTGGTTCGTAAAAATTTTGAGGCGCTAAAACTTTTACACCATCCGCGCCAGGTGCAAATCTCTGTGAAATAAATTTTAATATTTTCGTGTGGTCTCCAAAAATAATTAATGGACGTGGACATGAGATAACTTTTGATTCGTCGTTGGTGTAACCGCCAATTAAACATTGTCCTTGATCTACAATGGGAAATTTACCAAGAGGAAGATAGTCCTTTTGCTTAATTTTTTTATTGTTAGTAGATATGTTTTCTACAGCATCTTTAAATGTGATCCCAGTCCAAATAGAGGGAAGTTCGTTGTTTCTGCTTGCCATTCTAAATTACCATTGCCTCATTTAGCTCTTTAATCAAATCTTCCGTCCTCTCACCAAAAAGATGATACAACTTTCCAATCCCACCTTTTGAATCAAAAGGTGCCATCTCTAAATCATACTTATCTATATGAAAAGAATTGATCATATGGTCGCGTATCATTCTTAACCATGACATTTGTTCGTCATTGAACTTTTGGCCGTCGCCACTATGTCGTTTCATGATCCAGTTTTGGAAGTTGCGACGAACAGTATCAGCGTACGGAGAAATCTTTTCATCGATTCCAGAAGCACGACGAACCAAAGAAATAAGAGCAGTTAGCTCGCTAATTGGCTGTTCGCCCTTATAATCTTCGAGCTGAGCATAAGCCATCCAAACACGAAGAGGAGCCAGTTTCGGCTTATCCATTCTCAGTTTTTCCATCACTTGCCGAATCATCTCATAAGTTACTTCTCGGCGCCTTTGAGGTTGATCGTAGAAAACCGTTAATGCCTCAATTTTATCCCTATGAACTTCTAGATATTCTTGAAATTCTAAGGTTAGGTTCTTTGCATTCTCTTTAGCGTCACCATCCCATTCAGCACGTAAAACGGCATCTAAGTTCTCATGATCGATCGTTTGTTCCTTATCACGTCGAATGTTCTCCAATAGCTCGATTAGTTCGCCATTTAGTACGCTTGCAGCTTTTCCAACAAGAAATTCTTGAGCCTGTGAAAGTTGTTTAGTGGTTGGTTCGATGTATAAACCTATGTTGTCAACTTCGCGAGCCTTGTTTTCAATTTTATCTGGATCGATAGATGCCAATAAATTACTGACGATGGTAGTCAGCGCTAGACCACCAGTCTGTTCACTGATTCTTAAATGATCCTTTTCATCAAGCTGCTTATTAAGACGAGCCAAACGTCCTGCGAATGAACTGACAGTATCTTCATCTCTTGCTCCCATCATGATGCCCATTGCCAAATCTTTAAGGGGTATGGAAGGCTTTGTGATAAGAGGCTGGCTAGCTGTTTTAAGTGATTTGGTTACCCCTATCGCATCAATGATCACGTAATGAGTTTTTGCACTGTTGGCAGAGGGAGTGACCTTCTTCAGATCATCGTGACTTAGAGTTCGAGTGCCTCTTCCTTTCATTTGTTCAAAATAATTTCGACTTTTTACGTCTCTCATGAAAAGCAAGCACTCGAGAGGCTTGACGTCCGTTCCTGTAGCAATCATATCCACAGTAACGGCAATGCGAGGGTTGTAGTCGTTTCTAAATTGAGCCAAAACCGATTTGGGATCTTCCTCGTTCTTATATGTAACTTTTTTGCAAAACTCATTACCTTCGCCAAATTCTTCTCTTACCGTTTGAATAATATCGTCAGCATGGCTATCGGTTTTGGCAAAGATGAGCGTTTTAGGAACTTCGTTTCGGCCAGGAAAAATGTCCTGTAGATTTTCCTTAAAAGATCTTATTACTGTTCTTATTTGATCAGGATTGACAACAGCCCTATCTAATTGTTTGTTGGTGTACGTCTCATCCTCATCTTGCTGTTCCCATCGCTTTTTTCGGGTTATGCGTTCGCGCTTTTGGATCTGTTGTTTTGCTTTGATTGTCCCACCGGATTTCGTCCTCTCCGTTTCAATAACGTAAATTTCGTTTCCTACGTTAACACCATCTGCAACGGCTTTTTCATGACTATATTCACTCACGATGTTTTTCTTAAAAAAACCATAAGTTCGATGATCTGGTGTCGCTGTCAATCCAATCAAATAACTATCGAAATAATCTAGAACTTGTTGCCAAAGGTTGTAGATAGAACGATGACATTCATCTATGAAGATAAAATCAAAAAACTCTATAGGAATCTTGCCATTATAAACTACCGGCATCGGTTGTCGATTCAATATCATTTCAGCAGGGCTTATCTCTTCCGAAGCTTCATCAATTGGTTGATCTTTGAGTAAAGAATACATCCTTTGGATAGTGCTTATGC
The DNA here is from genome assembly GCA_013287815.1 of Chlamydiota bacterium. Classification (GTDB taxonomy): domain Bacteria; phylum Chlamydiota; class Chlamydiia; order Chlamydiales; family Parachlamydiaceae; genus JABDDC01. The sequence goes on along the minus strand of JABDDC010000035.1, from coordinate 8,959 downwards.
AGACCTGGCTATCCTTGGCGACGAATGATGATTTTAATCTTTGAACGTTGTAAAGTTCGGTAAATTTCCTGTTGTCATCGCTAGGTACATAAGACATGAATTCCTGTTCAGCTTGCTCTCCAAGGTTCTTGGTATCAACCAAAAACAGAATTCGCTTAGCGTCGCCATGTTTCAAAAGGCGATAAATAGTTGTTATTGCAGTAAATGTCTTACCTGCGCCTGTGGCCATTTGAATAAGAGCTCTAGGCCTATCGTCTTTTAAAGACTTTTCAAGATTTTCTATCGCTGTTACTTGGCAATCTCTCAATCCAAACGGATTTAATGCAGGAAAATTTTGCAATCGACTTCTCAAAGAGACCTTCTGCGATAACCATTCATTTAATGTTTCTGCTCGATGAAAAGTAAATATTTCGCGTGATCGTGGTTTAGGATCATGTGAATCTGTAAATCGTGTGATGACGCCTGTACATTCGTAGATAAAAGGTAGAGGATTGTTGTTAGTTATCCACTTCAGTTTGGCTCCAGCATACTCACTCGATTGTTCCTCAACCGTTGTGATACGGTGGCCCCAATCTTCAGGTTTAGCCTCAATAACACCGACAGGTTTTTTATCAACGAACAGAACATAGTCAGCAGGCCCAACATCTGTTTGATATTCACGGATAGCAACCCCAAGAGCAGCATTCAAGTCCATTTTTTTAATGGATTGCACCTTCCATCCAGCTTGTTCCAATAAAGCATCAATTTTATCGCGAGCAATCTGTTCTGGATTTTGATTCTTATAGTTCATAACTACGCCTAAATAACATCTGAATATCGCAATATTCAGAGATCATTTTTTACACTCCATTTTTTGGCTCTCTAACCAAGACATGATGTCTTCATCCTTAAAGCACCATGATCCTTGGATTTTTATTGCAAACGGTAATTCACCCTTTTCAAGCATGCGGTAGATAGTGGGAGGAGAGACTTTAAGCATTTCGGCGAGTTCTTCAATTGTGATCATGGGTTTCATTTAACAACACCTTGTTTGAGTGCGATTAATTTTGACTAAAAATGTCATATTCTGTCAATCTAAACAATTTCAAGTTGCTGAATATAAATAATTTAAAAACAGACATCCTACAAAATCTCATTGTGATCCAATACGGGATATGGGTGCTAGATTGGAGAATTTCTAACTGAAGTACGCAGAATAATGCCGGTTGGCTTTAAGCAAATTTCGAATTTGTAATGAGTCGGTATTTAGCAACTTATCGAGTTGCATCACAGCGTGCCAGCGCTTAGAAGAGGAGAATAGTATTCCAGTTTTAGCAATGCCTTGAAATACGCTCCTAATGATTTGAAGATTCATAAGACATTCACTTTAAATAATATAAATCCTTAACTGCATTGACTCCAGCCTTCAATTCGCTTGTAATTATTTCGTCAAGAGAATAAGATTTTGAGGAAGCAAGGTCCTTCAAAAATTTTCTAAAAAATTTGTAAAGAATGCCTAATTATATTTTAATGAAGTTATATGGATATTGACGAACCTTTTTCTCGAGCCCCTGTTACGGAGGCAATATTTGAAATTCAAGTAGAACTTCCTGTAGAAGTTGCCGCTATGGATCTCGAACAATTATGCAATGAAATTCGAAGCGAATATCCAAAAAAACGTCCTAGAAAAAGATTTGAAGGAAGAATTGAATTTAAGGAGGATCAAACACCAACTTCACAATCTATGGATTTAGGTGTTGATGGATTCTTAAATTGGTCTTCTGATGAAAAACAAGTTGTTCAGTTTCGTTTGGATGGTTTTAGTTTTAGCAGACTTAAGCCTTATAGTAGTTGGGAAAATTATTTTCCTGAAGTAATCAAATATTGGATGCTTTATTCAAAAGTAACATCACCTATTCGTGTGAAGCGAATTGCAATTCGATTTATCAATGTAATTGAAATTCCATCAAAAGGTTTTGATCTCCAAGATTATTTTATAAATTTCCCTAAATTACCTCTTATTGGATCTTCATTAAATAATTTTTTTAATCGAATCGAGTTTTTTATACCTGAACATGGTGTAAATGCTGTTGTAACCCAGACATTAGCTACATCACCAAACCCTATTAGCAAGCCTGTTATTCTTGATATAGAAGTTTCAAAAGAAATCAATTCAAAAGTTAACGAAAAAATAATTTCTGATATTTTTCAAATTTTGCGTCAATTGAAAAATGATATCTTTAGAAAAAGTTTGCAACAAAAAACTGCGGAGCTTTTTAAGTGAGTATATGTTCTGTTGATGTTCCCTTCTATACTTCACATTATGAAATGGGTGTAAGCAGACCTTCTCAACAACTTACCCAATATGTAACGAAAATTCGCAATCATGCATCGCAAACCATTTCCTTGGGATGGAGAGAGTCTTTATGTCAAAAGTTAATGGATATTTACTCGATATGTAATGAAAATGGTTGGGATGGTTACGACGCGATTTCAATCAATTACCCAACTGTTTATGCTGCGACAATATTATTGGAATTATTACCCGATAATATTGAAATCCCTGATGTTGTCGCTGAACCAACGGGTGAAATCGGCTTATTATGGTCAAAAGGAAAAGACGTAACATTCGTTTTATCAGTTAACCCGAATACGATTATATTTGCAGGGTTGCTTGGAGCTAGCAAAACCCATGGTGAAACAAAATTACTGAGCAAATTACCTAACAACATTGAAGAAATACTTCTAGACTATTTTAGCCTATCATGAAAAATTTGTCCGATTGCGTCGATGACTCTGAAAAAATTGGACGCTTTATATTTTATTCCGATCACTTTAGTAGTGTTAACAACACAGTCAAATATGCTGCCTTTTTGCCAGCACGGGACAATAAAGCTTCTGTATACCGCATCGATGGCTATACAGAAGATCTGATTGATGAACTTGATAAAGAATTCATTTCTGGAAAAAGAACTGATGGAAAGATATCTAAGGGACGTGCAGATCTTTTAGCGCGACAAGTTAGACTATCTCAATTAGATGTAATAGCCGAGCCTACTCCTCATAAGGATCATGCGAATATTGAAGGATATTTCAGCGATAAATCTGCGAACAAATTAAAAGCTATTGAATTAGCAAGACATGCAACATTAGTGCTGCACGAGAATTTGTAGCAAATACAAGAACATGAGTTTAATATTAGCTACTCCCACGGATGCTTATAGCTCCCTTTGCTTTGACACACTTCTGACACACTGACGTCCTATTATCTTCAAATAAAACCAGCAATAACCAATTGAACATAAGTCCAAAGTCATGTTATCGTATTGCTGTGAGCAGTAAATGACTGCTGAGATGAATGGAAAAACCACGGACTCATAACCCGTCGGTCCCTGGTTCAAGTCCAGGTTGCCCCACATTTCTTTTTGGCTTCATAAGGCTGAAACTGAGCTGGTTGCGATAAAGCACCCAAATCAGCCAAAACCGCGGTCCGCATCCATGGACCACTTATGGACCACTCGCCTACAACAATTGGCGATAAGCCCAGCAGCTAACCTTTGAAAACTAAAACCAAAGGTAGCTCGTGAAAGGCATCGATAAACGCACCCATAAAGACGGGACGGTTTCTTACCGCGCCCGTGTTCGCATCAAAGGACATCCAGTCCTCATCCAATCCTTCGCTTCCAAAACCCTCGCGATGAAATGGAAACGTGATACTGAATCAGCCGTTGAACAAGGTAAATATGAGTATGCCAAACCTGGCAGCAAAAATACTTTAGCAGAGCTGATCGATCGCTATATTGAAAGAGTTCTTCCGTCAAAGCCAAAAAACGCGAGAAATGTTCGGCAACATCTTCTTTGGTGGAAACAGGAATTAGGGCATTGCCTACTTTCCGATATCAAACCGAGCATGATTGCACAAAAACGTGATGAATTGCTCTCTGGAACGACTTGCAAAGACAAGCTCCGCTCTTCCACAACCGTTGTCCGCTATCTTGCAAGCTTGTCACACGCTTTTGCTATCGCGGTGAAAGATTGGGAATGGATACAAGAAAATCCCGTTATGAAAATCTCAAAACCAAAAATATCCAATGGGAGAACACGATTTCTTAATGACGATGAAAAAGAAAGACTTCTCCAAGCTTGCCAAGAAAGCGAATCATAAATCTCTTATACTTCCTGCAGTTATTACGAATTAATTCCATTTTATTTGTGATCTATGATCCTTTCTATGAGTTTGTAGACAGTCGTGCTCCATATCTGCTGCAAATCATTGGAACGATTGACATCCCGTTGTTTTGCCCTTGCAATCGCTTTAGCAATGAGCTCCAGCGTAATTTTCTTGCCATCGATATCTTTTTTGTAATTGGGCAAGTGCCTCTTTAGGCGAGTCAGGCATTCTTGAGAGTTTGCAATCCCTTTTCCATCTTCAAAATGGAGCAAAAGCCAATATTCAAAGTTGGGATTACTAAGAGCAAAGCCGTGGTTTTCGCTTTTATTTGCCCACTGCAAGAGTTCTCTGAGCTGATCCTCTGTCCAATCATCCTTGTCTACAACAATCCATGCCTCATCTGTCTTTCTTAAAGACTCCTTCCGCAAATAACCTTGCATCTTCTTAAGCACCTGAATCGGCGAGCTTTCCGTTGATGGTCTCTTAAGGCATTTTACGAGGACAATCGATTGCGGTTGGTTAAAAATGGCAAAATATTGGGGCTCGGTTTTAGAACCCTCCACTGAGACCACAAATAGCTTTTTGTATCGACGCTCTCCTAGAGGTCTTTGAAAAGTGCGCGGCTTTTTCGGCATTAGTCGCTTCCTTCGATGGGAGATTGTAGAAGAATGCGAGGAATGCCTCCTAAGCGTCCTTGCAGATAGCTTTTTCGAATGTCTTTGTCATATCGCACATCCTTGTACTCGCTAAAAGACAGCAAGCTGGAAACCCCTTCCGGATTTCGTTCTGCAATCCACATTTCATCTCTTCTGAGCAAATCTTGATCCATCAACAACACATTGTGAGTGGTAAATAGTAACTGAGAGCGACTATTCTGAGAACATTTTGCCAGATAACCTTCTAGAAGACGCCTGATCAACAATGTATGTAAACTCCTGTCTACTTCATCGATGACATAAACTTTTTTGGATTGAGCTGCAGATAGTTCTAAGAAAGCAGGAAGGAGATCGATGACGCGTTGAGAACCGTCCGATTCTTGCCTCATATCAAACTTTGTCTCTGAACCATCAGCATTTAAATGGTAGGTAACCAGCTTTTTTGAGATTAACTCGCCATTCTTTCGGGTTACGACAAAACGCTCATTCCCAGGTTCGGCTAACAGTCTGACAGTCGCATCTTCTGCCAACTCTTCTCTTAACTTCATCTTTATCGGTTCGGCCAGCGGTAAATTTTCAAATGGAATTTCTTCACCGCCAAGATGAGATATTCCGGTATCTAATTGGGACAACATCTTATTCATCGTTGCGTACAAAGGATGTCCTTCATCCAAAAATTGCTCAAAAAGTTCAAATCTTGAATCAGGCGCAATCAGTTCCAAAGTATCTTTAAACCAGTCGTACACTGGCTTGAAGGCATCTATTTTTTGAGAAACTGAATTAGTGAGGAAGAGTTGATTATCACGAGTGCCTTTGAAAGCGAACTGGAGCGATTGGTCACTCTTTAAAGATGAATCGAAATTAGGCTCCCCTGATACTCGATGGTAAAGCGTTTTTTCACTGTTACCAGAAATATGAACCAATTTTTCTTCTAAAATGGTTTTGCGGTTAACGGAGAAACTAAATGCATAAACCGTCTCATCGATTAGCAGTTCAAACTCAAACTGGGCTGGCTGTTCGATCTTTTGTGCATTTCCAAGCCTAAAGCTATCTACAGCAATTAGGCTGTAGGGTTGAGTTCCTTTAACAATCAGTCCTTTTGCAAAATGCAGGGCCTTAAAAAGATTGGTTTTCCCGGATGCATTCCCCCCATATACGGCCGCAACAGGCAGAACCCCTAGTTTGAGTTTGCCTATTTTAGGGATGCGCTCCCCGTGTTGACGCTCACGGCTTGCTATCAGCGAAAAAGTTGCTTTGGCTTGGAAGGACATCCAATTTTCAATTGAAAATCGAATCAGCATAAGGAGACTCCTTTATGAGATAATTTCTCTCAATATAACCTCATTTTAGCTGATTTCCACCAAATTAGCAATAGTTAAAGAGAAAAAATCTCTCAATCGCGGATCTCAAGGATTTAAAAAATGTCTACATATATTCGTTTCTGCATGCAATATTATCATATTTAAGGACTTGTAAAGACCAAGCGAAACCCTGAAGAACCCTGAAGAACCCTGAAGCAAAACTCTTCAGGGTTCCTCCGCTTGAAAAAAATCCTTTATTTGATCCTAACAAATGGCTGACGTATCATCGTATCTATGAATTTCAAAAAATTTATCAGAGCTGAGGAAGGGGAAGAAAAAAATTCCGTTGTCTATTACGACGAGGATGGAAATAAGCTGATCCGCTACTGGAAAAGATATCCAGATGAACCCGACAATAAAGTCAGCACAAGATCGTGGCGAAACAACAATCCAGGCAACCTAAGAATAGGCCCTTTCGCAAGAAGAAATGGAGCCATTGGGGAGGCTGGGCTGCCACCAGGATCTAAACCTTCTGATCCAAAATTTGCAGTCTTCCCAGATTACGAGACCGGAAGGAAGGCGCAGGCAAAACGGCTGAAAGAAGGAGATCTGTATATCGACTTGACGCTGGAAGATCTTCCTAAAAGATACGTTGGAGTAAAGCTTGGCAATCCTGACACAAAGGAAGTGATCGATTATAGAAATGCCATCCGAAAATTCACAAAATTCGATATGAAAAGAACTGTTCGATCCCTCAATAATACAGAATACGAACAGCTCCTGGATGCCATGAAAAGACATGAGGGGTGGAGAGACGGTCGTGAAGAACCGATTTTTGTCAAAAAAATCCTCAATGTTCATGTGAATAGCAAACGCGTAATCTCTGAGTTTTTAGTAGGAGATGATCAGGGAAAAGAGTGGATCTCGAAATCGTCGGCAATCTCCCTTGCGGAAGCAGGCAGATTACATGCAATTGTAGTGCATGCAAAAACAGGCACTTATCTGCGGCCTGAGTACCACCGCACTCCCTTCAAGCAACTTATCGTCCCCTCTATCATCGCTTAAGTTTTTTCTTGAAATGGTTCTTCGCTTTGCTTAACATTCTCGTCTATGTATATTTTATTGGCACAGATTCTCACGATTCTACTCCCCTTTGGAACTGGAGACACCCTTTCTCCAATTGAATGCGAATCGCATTCCTTCGAAACAGCCTTTGACACGAACGTACATGTCGAGGCAAGCGTGTCGTATCCGCGTATGCCAGAAATCAGCCTTCTGTCACGCTATGTGAATGAAGCTGTAAAAAAAGAAGCCTATGAGTTACACGATACCTTCGTGCAAGAGATGAGCTCCCCGCAGGAAGAACTTTGGGAAGAGGATGGAGATGAACGAATATTGCGCTATGACTTAAGCTTGGTCTATTCCGCTCCCAATTTGATAAGCTTTTATGGCAATAAATATCAATACACAGGTGGCGCTCACGGCTCTGTGCGATACATAACAAAAACATTCAGCCCGCGAGATGATACAATTCGCGAGCTGTCCCTGGGTGATCTTTTCTTACCTGGATATCGGGAATGGCTTTTCCAGTATTGCGAAGACTACTTCAAATCAAACCGATGTGGATACTACGATGACGATGACCATGCTTGGATAGGATTCAACCCTGAACATTTAGATGCTTTCCTTCTGACTGAAAAAGGACTTCTACTCATTTTCCAGAATTATGTTGTAGGTGGATACGACGATTATCCAATGACTTTGCTTATTCCCTATACTAAACTCGCTTCTATCGTAAATTCTAACAGTCCTTTGTCCGTGGACCATTTGTGGACCACTGGCATACAAAAAATGGCGATAAATCACGACAGTTCACAGTAGCTCGAAAGGTTGACTTTCCGCTATGATTCTGGGCAGTTAGCTGCTGGAAAGTGGTGCGAGTGCAGCGGACTCATAACCCGCTGGTCCTTGGTTCAAGTCCAAGTTGCCCCACTTTTTTCCAATACGTGTGAACACGATTAAGCTTGATTTAACAAGCTTTTCAAGTTAAGATTTTGTGTTGCGGTGCAATGGCGGTGCAATGAAAAACAATCTTAACACACACCATCCAGCCGCTCGAACCATAAACAACATGATGTTTGAGCAATGGCTTCTATTTTTAAAAGAAAAAACAAACACGGCACGAGTTGCTGGCGAGCAGTTGTCCGGATTAAAGGTTATCCCACTGTTTGCGACCATTATGATCGAAAGCAAGAAGCTGAAGACTGGGCTATTGATGTTGAAAGGCAAATAAAAGCCGGCAAGTTCAAATTTGATCAACACAAACAACAGCATACGTTTACACAACTGATTGAGCGCTACATAAGCAGCGGCGCTTTGGAGCATATTCGATCAGCGGACGACGTTATGCATCATCTTAATTATTGGAAGTCAAGACTTGGAGATTTTGCTTTAGTCTTCCTTACACCAGAACTAATTGGGAAAGAGAGACTGCATCTAACAAGCACTCTCACCAATAAAAACCTTAAGCGTAGTTCTGCTACAGTAAATCGTTATGTTTCCAGCCTATCGGCGCTTCTTAGCTATGCGCAGCGCTTGCGTTGGATTGATGAGAATCCCTGTTTTAATTTAACGAAGCTTAAAGAAAATCCGGGAAGAGATCGTGTCCTTTCAGAAGATGAGACCTCAAGCCTGCTTACAGCTGCTTATCCCATTACTCAACCAACCATCCTTTACATCCAAGGAGGCAAAGATTCTTGGAGTCCCAGCCGCAGTATTAAGTCATTATGTTAAGGTAGGAAAATTAAAAAGAATTCGCCGTGGAGTGTATCAGGCAATTAACTATCAAAATT
>JABDDC010000034.1 GCA_013287815.1 Chlamydiota bacterium | reverse complement strand
GCTGAAACGGGTAAACCGGCCCGAGGTTGAGGATGGCCGTCAGGTCATCGAGGGCCCTTCGGCTTTCAGATAGGAGGGTCGGGTCTGCCAACTCTTCAGGCGAGAGCTTATCGCGGTAGAATTTTTCAATCCATTGTTTTAGCCTTTCGTAGAGTTGGGGGGTGAGAAAAACCCCTGGAAATGTACCTGCCAATTCCTTTTCGTTGAGGACGATGCGCAATCTGAGGCAGGCGGGGCCGCCGCCATTTTGCATGCTTTGGCGCACATCTTGATAGATCACTTTTTTGATCGGATTGCCGGGCAGCTTTAGCATCTCATCGATGAAGGGGCCGGTGATTTGAGATTCCCGGCATTCATGCGGTGCTACCAAAACCATTGTATTGTCCGGCCTTGAGATGATTTGCGAGTTGAACAGGTAGGTTCTGACAGCTTCCTGCAAAGAGACTTGCTGCTCGGTAACCGGTATTAGAAAAAGATCCCCATTGCATATTTTGGTAAATTTGTCTTGCAGCTGCTTCACTGTCTCGGCGGTATTAAGAAAGGCTTTTTCATGATAGAAAAAGACATTTTGGTTGCCGACAGAAGCAACGTCATTATGGAAGACGCCCGCATCGATGGCATCAGGGTTTTGCTGGGCAAAGACCAATTGTTCTTCCGGAATCCTGTGCAGACGAGCAAGGGCTTTTGATGCCTCCTCTGTTTGTCTGGCAGGAAATTTTTTGGGCAGGGGTCCATTGCTCTTTCGTCCATAAACAAACAACTGAATCCCCGGTTCGCCATACCCTGCACAAAGACGGGTGTGGTTGGCCGCCCCTTCATCGCCATAGTCGGTGTGGGGTGGAAGAGGAAAATGGTGGTTGAATAAAGTGGGATTAGGAAAAATTTTCCTTAAGATATGCCCGGTTGTGGGCGACTCGTATGAACGGTGAAACTTAGTGATCAGATTGGCCGGAGTGACGTGCGTTCGCTTATCCAGGCTGTCGGCTGACGGCGATACTGTCGCAGCATTGGCCGTCCACATGCAGGCGGCAGAGCTGCCGGCCAATAATATCTCGGGAGTTTGTTTGGCTACGGCTGCCAGGATTGCTTCATCAGACCCTTCGAATCCGAAAGTTCGAAAGAGAGGGATGAAAGGTCGTTCATGGGGGGGAAGGATGGCTTGTTTCATGCCCAAGTCCATTAAGGTCTTCATCTTTTCCAATCCTTGCAGAGCTGCTTTCTTCGGATTGGAAACTAATTTTCCATGTTCCATGGAAGCCATATTTCCAAAAGAGAGACCGCTGTAATTATGTGTGGGACCGATAAGGCCGTCGAAATTGACTTCAACTGTCGAGTTCAAGAGTTATCCTTGGGTGATATTAATTCCTGGATGTAAGGAGGTTGGCATTTTGATTTGCGGCGACTCGAGCGAAGCAACCGGATAGGAACAGTAGTCGGCTGAGTAAAAGCCGCTGGGGCGTGAGTTACCGCTGCATTTGATACCGCCAAATGGGGCGGTGCTGAGGGCTCCGGTGGTTGATGTATTCCAGTTGATGACGCCGGCTTTAACATGTTTATAGAATTGTCTAAATTCATCGCTATTGGTACTGATCAGTCCTGCAGCCAATCCATATTTGGTATTATTGGCCTCTTTGATCGCTTCTTTGAAGTTGTCAACCCGGATCAGCTGGAGCAGCGGGCCAAAGATTTCGACATCTTTACGGTCTTTTATTTGTGTGACATCGATGAGTCCTGGAGTGACGTATGCATCCTTGCGGGTCATGGAAACAAGAGGACGGCCCCCTCTAGAAACCAGATCTTCGTAGGCTGAAAAAACTTGCTTGGCATGGTGAGCGGAGACAAGGGGACCCATAAACGGTTCCGGAGCCAGTGTATAGGGCCCGACAGTTAATTTGGCGATCAGGTCGACAAGAGTACTGATGAATTCATCGCCTTGTTTGCCGATGGGCACGATGAGCCGCCGGGCACAGGTGCACCGCTGCCCGGAAGTGAGGTAGCCCGACTGGATGGTTATATAGGCAGCGGCTTTGTGATCGTCCACATGCGAAACTATCAGGGGATTATTGCCCCCCATTTCCAAGGCTAAAATTTTTTCCGGATGCCTGCCAAAATGGAGCGAGAGGGATTGTCCTGTCGGATAGCTGCCGGTAAAGAAGAGTCCTTGGATGTCGGGGTGGTTGGCTAGCGCCTGGCCGGTGCTTTTATCACCTTGGATCAAGTTCATGACCCCAGTCGGCAGTCCTGCCTTTTCGAAGTAGGAGACCATCTCTTGCCCAACGAGGGGAGTGAGCTCGCTTGGTTTAAAGATGACTGTATTGCCTGCCAGAAGGGCAGGGATGATGTGGCCATTGGGTAGATGTCCTGGAAAATTGAAAGAGCCAAAAACGGCCACGACGCCATGGGGAAAATGGCGGGTAATAGACTGGGCATGCGGCTGTTCCTGGATGACGATGGGACACCGTTTTTCATAGGCCTCATATGAAATGGTGATTTTATTGATCATGGCAGCAACTTCGGTCTTGGCTTCCCAGAAAGGCTTACCCATTTCTTTAGAAATTGTTTCGGCAAGCTTGTCGCTATTTTCTTTCAAGATTTTCCCGTAACATTCCAAATAGGTGAAACGTTCTTTGATGCCAATATCGGACCAGGCATCGAAGGCTTCATTGGCTTTTTTAACTGCCTCATCGACTTCTGCTTCCGATGCCGCATGACCTTTCCACACGATTTCGCCATTGGCGGGATTGATCGAATGAAATTTCGGAATTCGGAATTCAGAATTCGGAACATCTCCCAAATGATTCTTCTTCATATTTCCTTCCTAATGTGCTGGCACATACCTAATTTGATCACCATTTATTACTTGCAGGGCTTCGGCTACTTTTTCGTTGATCAGGGCTTCATTTTCCGAAGTAAATTTCAGTTTTCCATAGCAGGCTCTGAAATCCATTTTATCATTGGCAAGGATGTAATCGATTTCATCCTTCAACAAATCTGCTGTTGTTGTGATGGTTACAAGGGCGCTTTGCTTAACAGTCCTAACCTCTTTTAAAGGGGCCGACAGGATGGCTCCCGCGTCAAAGATATCTACTTCATCTTGCAGGCAGAATCCTTCTTGCAACAGCATGGCTAATGCTGGCTTACTCCCTTCATGCGTTTTGCCAATAACATCCTGAGCATCTTTGGGTAAAAGATCAATGTAGATCGGATATTTTGGAAGGATTTCAGCAATGAAAGTACGGTCTCGGTCGAGTTGGGCCATCAGATCCAGAAAAGAAAGGTTGCAAAAATGGTGTCCGACCGCTTCCCAGAAGGGAGATGATTGCTTTTCATTAATGTATCCTCTCATCTCGACGATAATATTTTTTTCGAAGCGGTGTTGATGGGGCGCCATGAAAAGGAAGCGGCTAAGAGAAAGAAGGCGTCCGTTTCCACTATGCCGAAAAGTGGGTTGTAGAAAAAGGGAGCATACTTCCGAACAATAAGTGGCATTGGGCACTGCCCTTAAAATCTTTAATTCTTTGGGTACGGAGATATGTTTGGAGTTATTAACAATTGTTTCTACTTGATAGAAGAAGGTGCGACTCATGTTATTCTCAGCCAGGATGCCGCATACGCCACCGATTCCGCCAGTCGTTAAATCTTCCAAAACAAAATAATATTCTTCCACGTCAGGCTTTTGCACGTCACGCTTAAAGCACGATTCTGAATTGGCGATCTTGGTTTCGAGCTTGTCCCGCTCTCTGGGCAAATTTGTCATGCCCACCATTAATTCAAATGAGAACCCTACTATAGAATTAAGATCTTTTTGTGTGACTGGTCTGATAATGATCATTTTTTATCTTTGGTTAACACCTGTTCTAAAATATCCATGACGGCTTCGATGTCATGGTCTTCGATCGTGCCGATGGGAACTAAAAAGCGGACTCGAGTTGGCTCGCTGCCAGCCACAAAACTGATGACTCCGGCTTCAAAAAGATCCTGTACGAATTTCAAGACTTTATCGTGATTACCTTTAAGAGGGGTAAATACAATCATTGATCCGGTACCGTAGGGTCCCGCAATCAGCTCTGGATGCTTCTTTTCCAGCTGCCTAAAGCGCATTTCAAATTTTGCATGTACGGTATTGATCTTTCCTTTATGTCCAAAATAATCGCCGTGGATTAATTGTTCAATAATAAATTGTCCGACTTGCAAAGCGGATGTGCTGCTTGTAAATGTTTGACTGAGCAATCCCGGCTTTGGTTTATATTCATTTTTAAACAGCGTTGCACATACATGCGACAGCTTACCAAGCGTAACGACATCGGCGAAGTCTTGCAACTTGAAATGTTGGAAGGCAAAGAGTTCACTTGTTCTGCCAAACGTTTGCACCTCATCGATAAAGACGGCGATGCCATGATCGCGGGCGATCTGCATTAAAGCTGTAAAAAATTCGTGAGTGCCGGCATGGAACCCACCTTCTCCTTGAATAAGTTCAAAGCAAAAGACTGCATATTCTTTTGGATGCCTTTCGATGCAATCTTTTAAAGCATCGATGGCTTGCTGCGTACTTTCAGTCGGATGTGCCGGATCGTAAAAAGGGATGTAATCGACGAAGACATTCGAGGGAAGTCCTTCACGAAAGGATGGCTTGTCGGTTATTTGTGAGAGGGCTAGCGATCGTCCTATGAAACACTTTTCAAAGGCCAGAATGCGATGGGCCGGGAATTTTTTTTGAAAGATAATTTTTAAAGCATTTTCATTGGCCATAGCCCCCGATGAAGACAAGAAGCAATGATCAAGGCCGGAAGCTTCTATTAAAATTTTTGAGATGTTGGCGGCGTTGTAGTTTTGCTGAAGATGACCTTGCATCACTGTATCGTTAAGACTGGCGTCAATGGAATTGGCCAAAATCTCCGGATGGCTATGCCCCCAGTAGTGGACTCCAATACCATTGATCATGTCATACTTAATACTGCCATCGAGTAGCTCAACGAAAACCCCTTTGCCGAATCCGCTTCCCAAGTATGGATAGTAGAGTTTTCCGCCGCGTATCTTATTGAACTCTTCAATGATTTCACGGTAGGTTTGCTGTAAATCCGACTGCGGCGCTTTGACACCTGTGATCCCTTTCTGAGCATCTTGCAGGGCCTGCAACAGCAGATTTTTGGCTTGCCTTACCCGCGGATCTTTCCTAAACTGGTCGGCTAAAAGCTTGTCACTCAATTTTATGGTCATAATTTCTCCTGTGCTGTGAGCATGAATAGCAATGTCAGCTTGGCACGCTCCACCAAGCTTGACAGCAAAATGAATTCATCATGGGTATGTATTTGTCCTCCAATGGCTCCAAGCGAATCAATTGTTGGCAACCCAGCATGAGATAAAATATTCCCGTCGCAGACGCCCCCCGATTCCCGTAACTGAAAAGGAATCTTTAATTCGTTAGCACACTCTTTTAGATGATCAAATAATAATCCCGTTTTTTTATCTAATGGCTTTGGAAGCCTTTCCGTGTTTTGATGCAGTTCGATCTTGATTCCTTCCCGTTGTTGGGTAAGAGTGGCGATTTGATTCAGAGTGTGGATAAAATTTTTGATTTTATCATCTTTGGTGCTCCTTATGTTGACTTTGCATAAGGCAAAGTCAGGGACAATGTTGACTGGCCCACCTCCCTCAATATAGCCGACGTTAACGATAAATCCCGATTCTGGATGATTCGTTTTCTCCAGTTCGGCAATAAATTGCGACAGGGCATAGATGGCGCTCTTTCCTTGAAAAAAATCTCTGCCGGAATGGGCTGCTTTCCCTCTGGCAATGATGGTATAGCTGGCGGATCCTTTTCTGGCGCTGACGAAGGCGCCGTCGGAAAATGAGGGTTCAAAAATGAGTCCGGCATGGTTGCGCTTGGCTGCCTCTTCAAAAAGATAGGCAGATCCAACGGAGCCCACTTCTTCATCAGGATTAATCAATAGCTCCCATCCAATTTTTTCGGCAAACGGAGACTTTTCCAATCCAGACAAGGCATTAAGCATGATGATCAGACCACCTTTCATATCAGCGACCCCTGGACCTTTCCAGCTACCCTCATCTATTTTTTCGACTTTCTGAAATGAACTTAACGGCGAATAGACGGTGTCCATATGCCCTGCCAATAAAAATCGGATGGGCGCGTTGGGCCGCTTGGTGATATGCAACGCTTTCACTGATGCCATTTCTTTGGCTTTGCCGCCAGGTCCAATATCTATTCTTGGCGGCAACGTAATCCATTTTTGTTCTCCACCTAACGTTGAAAATTCTTTTTGCAAGGCCAGAGCTATCGCATCTAGTCCTTCCACATTTGATGAAAACGAGTTGATGCTGCACCACAGCTGGAGAAGTTCCAATGAGTGTGTGTACCTGCTATCGAGCCAATCGAGATGTTGTTTAAATTTATCCATAATTAATCACATCATAATGCTTTCAAGGTCGTCTGGCAAATCATTTTTTTTTGTGCAAATAAAATGCATTTTAACTTGGTAATAAATTAGCGTTCAGATAATGTGACACCGACCGAAAATTATGAAGCGCATACGATAATTCTTTAGTGGACTGCAGGAGCTATATGGACAAGAAAAATCTAAAACACGTGCATGATGTTTTAGCGAAAAATTCAGCTTGTTATGTGTTAATCAGATGTGAAGACAAAAAGAAAAATGGGGAATTTCAAGTAGAGATGAGTTATGAAGGCGACATTAGTGTCGCATCTTATCTTCTTCAAGGAGCTCAATACTTCATGGATCAGTTAGAAGAAAATGAATTAGTAGAGAAGACGCCTCAGTTACGTTTAGTCGAATAAGCGATAATTTTGTGCAGCTCTTCAATCTCTTCGGTTGATTTTCTCTCCAAATCGTCTAACTCCTGTGAAAGACGATTGAGATCTTTCAATAAGAAACATTCACTTTCAGCAATTGAGAATAGCTCATTTTCTTCATGTGCCCGTTTAAATAATTCTAATTTTTCATTGGCAAAGAATAGATCCTGACGGGTTGTCTCTAACACATTATTCTTCTCTTCGAATTGTTTTTTCAACTGGACATACATGTTTTCCATGCGACGGGTATTTCCCCCTTGCGCAGGTAGTCGGCATTGATCCTCAAGCTTAAGCTGCAAACGGGCGTCAAGCATCTTCAAATGATCTAGGGTGGATTTTAATTCAGCCTGGCTTTTCTTCAACTGCTCATTGATATCAACAATTTCTCTTTGCAGCCTTTCGATATCCCCATTTTGCTGCTGAGCATTTCTTGCAACTTCATCTTCAAATTCTTTTATGCGTACTTGCAGGCTTGCTTGCAGCTTTAATACCTCATTTTGCAACTTTTCTACTTCACCTTCTTGAGCTTGCTTTATATTGGCAAGCTGATCTTTCTCTTCTTCTGTCTGCCTTAGCTTAGATTCAACTAGACGGTATTGTTCCTGGACTTTTTTAAACTCTTCCATCCTTTCAAGTTGTTCTTCGATAAGACGCTTCTGTTTGGAGACAATTTCATGCAGGTTCTGGCTCTGGTCTTGGGCACGGACAATTGCAACATGAAGACGTTCTTTTTCATGCTCTTGTTCGGTAATCTGATTGCTCAGCACATCTAGCTGGCCAGTCAGATGTTTGATTTTCTGATTGCCATCGTTGTTGACAAGCTCCTGCAGTGTAATTTCAGTTTCTTCTAGTTTTTCGTTTAGATTGGAGATTTGCTGCTTCTTATATATAAGGTCTTCAAGCAGGAGCTGATGATGAGTATGGAGCTGGACTAATTCTTCTTTTGCCAGTTGGGCTAGCTTGTAGAGGGTTTGTTTGTCGTCGATGACCTTGGCATTTTCTTGTGTTAAAGTGGCAATATGCCCCCGCAGACGCTCGCAATCTTTTTCCCGGCTGAGCTCGGAGTCTTTTAAAGCCTCTTCTAAATGGAGAAAGTTGTCTAGCCGACTTTTTGATTCGAGCTGTGCTTTGCTGATGAGCCCTTCTACCTCTTCAATGGAGAGAGTCAGGACAATCAACGCAAAGGCCATCGAAAGTCCCATGCCTACATGCCAGTACTGCTCGTCAAGGTCAACGCTCCGATAGGCCATGATGGATAACACAAACAGGCACGCCAAAGCGGCAGCCATCCCTTTCATCTTCCACTTCACACATAGTGGAATGCCGACTAGGGCACTGACGGGGAAATACCAATGATCTGACATCTTAAATAGTAAGACTGCCACAGAAGCAAGGATGAGGAATGGTCCAATTAATGACCAAAACTGAATTTGGTTTTCGACTTTTTTTTCGATTGTATTCACGGTGAAGGTTACCTCGGCTGACCAAAATGAAATATCATTATAGCTCATTCAGGAAATAAATTCTAACCGAAAAGGTGTCTTTTCCAGGGAGTTAAAATTTCATACCCACTTTCTGTTATTAGAATGGTATGTTCCCATTGGCCGCTGGCCTTACTGTCTTTAGTCCGGGCGGTCCATTTGTCTTTAGAGTTAATGACTGCTTCCCTGACACCCTCATTGATCATAGGCTCAATGGTAAAGGTCATCCCGGGAACGAGTAATATGCCATTTTTATTCCGATAATGGGGAATCTGCGGTCCTTCATGGAATTCAACGCCTACGCCATGGCCGACAAACTGGTTGACTACAGAGCAGCCTTTTGAGGTGGCATATGCGTCAATGACATCTCCGATGGCCGAGACTGGGATTCCGGATTTCAAGATGGCTATTGATCTCATTAAGCATTCATAGGAAACATCGACGACATTCTGCCGCTCCTCACTGACTTTACCGATGCTGACCATCTGGCTGCAGTCGCCATAATAGCCATTAAAGATGCAGGTGACGTCAATATTTATGATGTCGCCCTCAACCAGAACTCTTTCATCTGGGATGCCGTGGCAGATCACCTCATTGATGGAGGTACAAATACTTCTTGGAAAAGGGGGATTGCCGTAACCAAAGGGGGCGGGAATCGCTCCTGCCTCTTTGTGGAGTTTCTCAGCATAGTCATTTAACTCCTGAGTCGTGACTCCTGCTTTTGCCATATGGCACACCGAGTCCAGGATCTTGGCAGCCAGATGTCCCGAAGCGCGTATCCCTTCTATTTGCTTGTCGTCTTTAATAATAATGTCATATTTGGAACGATACTCGTTCTTAAGGTCAACCACAGGCCTTGCCTTGGCTAGACCCATATCAGGGTAATGACATTTTTTCCATTTTTCTCCGCTGCCACACCAGCAAGGATCATTCCGACTAATCATCTTCTTCCCTTATACGTGCTTACAGCTTCTCATTTTTCAATATTCTTTAAAGTTTTGCATTTTATGTTATTAGTATGCCTTTTGTCAACACCTCTGGAAAAGCAAAAGAATGCCGCCACTTATTTCTCTTTACATTTAAATCTTACCTTAGATATAATTCCTTAAACTAAAAAACTTCGATAACTTATTTTTATTTATAAAGGGCAACTTATTATGATGAACAATATATCAATACCTACTTTAGGATCTCCACAATTTCAGCAAATCACCCTTGTACCAATTATGGTACCCCGACCAGTTATTGTGCAACCAACCATTACTAATCAAAGAGCCATTCAAAGCTACACTTTTACGCCTGTAATCAATTTTAATCCTTTTATGCAACAAGCTATATTAAGAAAAGAAATTGCAGCTTCACAACTTTTTTTTCAACAAGTAAATCTCTTGAAGCAAAAAATGACTGCAAACGGATGTTTACCCCTTGGCCTGTTTCAACGCCAAGTTGGGATCAATCAACCAACGGAGCTTTCGCACGGTTCAAATTCAAACCTTGATACAGGTCACGGTATACGTCAATCGTCTAGTCAAATCATGGAAATAGATCAGAATATAGAAAGTAATGACTTTTTTTCCAACGAAAATTTCAACAAAGTGCTCGAGATTATTACAGAAAATTCCAAAAAGAAATTAGATTTCAGCCTTCAACAATTTGATTCAAACTTAAACGATCAAGCTTTAGACTATATTTACGTTAATTTTTTATTAAAAATTAATAGTCAATCTTCGTTTAAGATGACAAAAGGTTATTCAATCATTCATGAATTTTTTGTAAATAATAGAATAGATCACGCAATGACAATGTTGAACTATGTTAAAAATGCCAGGGAAATTTCACACATAGAAGGCTGTGATACCTTGGATGCTATTTCTTTACCTTATGGAGCCTTGTTCTTAATCGTTAAAAAACATATAAATACGTTGCCATCGAAAGATCTTCAAATTAAAGTTTCAGATGAGGAAGCTAGAATTGCTAAAAAAATTATAAGCGATTTTTACCCTTTCTTACCAATTCAGGAGGCCAAGGATACAATCATTTTACTGTTTACAGCAACCTTCAATAACTAAGCTTTTTCATGAAGCCAAGTGACTTAAAATCTCCATTTAAATGGGATGAGAGGCAGGTCATGATCCATGACCGTATCTGGTATTTCCCAAAAATTTGCATGCAAGCGAATGACTACTGCTTTCCCGGCTGGAATCACCCGGAAACTTTTGCCAGGGAGGGGGAGATCTGCGTCGAGTATTGCAGCGGCAATGGCGCCTGGGTAGCAGCCAAGGCTGAACAAAATCGCCATCAGAACTGGCTGGCTGTTGAATTGAAGTTCGAAAGGACGAGAAAGATTTGGTCCAAAATAAAAAATTTGCAGTTAGACAATCTGATGGTACTCTGCGGCGAAGGGTATGATGCGACGCGCCGTTATTTTCCGGATGAGAGTGTCGATGCTGTTTATGTCAATTTTCCTGATCCATGGCCAAAGACCAAGCATGCCAAGCACCGTATCATTCAGCCAAGGTTTGTTGTTGAGGTGAGGCGCATTTTGAAGCCGGGCGGCCTTTTGACCATGGTCACCGATGATCATAACTATTCAAAAATCATGGTGGAAGTGCCCCGGGGCTGCAAAGGATTTGCATCTGTTTATCCTGAACCTTACTATGTTCAAGAATACCCCGATTATGGCAATTCTTATTTCGAAGACTTGTGGCGTGAAAAGGGAAAGAATATTTATTACCATGCCTTCAGGAAAACATGACAGAGCTGATTTGGGAACGTCCAGACTATTTACTTAATGGAGAAATTGTCTATCCTCATGTTTATGAAGGGGAGGGACAGATCCCGGTTGCGTGTGATGGTGTGACGATTAAGCTGGATGGGACAGCACAGGCCGACCTTTCATGGAAGAAGGAAAGGGAAAAGGCCTTGGAGTTGGTGGATAAGGGGTGTCATCTATTTTGGGAAATCGATCTGGGATTGTTTGATCGCCTTACGCTGCCCCTGGACCATCAAGGGCAATTTCTTTCGCTGACTTTATCACTGGAATATTTCAGAGATACCTTGTGGAATGAATTTAAGGACAAGACTATTGGCCTTTCCATCTATCGGGGCGATCTAGATTTTAGTTCCCGTTTTTGTTGGGATGTGCAGCAGACTGACAATCTTAATAAATGGATAAAACAGTTTGGGGATATTGCTGATCAACAGCAGATAGCGCGGTTATTTTGCCGCGATGCTGCTATTGAATATCTTTCTCTGCTGGCAACGCGACTGCCCGATGCCCTAGCCTGCTTTTTGATGCTCGATGCGCAGTCGATCGACAATCCGTTGCATGAAGCGCAGTTGTTAAATCCGGAGAGGTATGATCTCTTGAATGTGGCCATCAAGAATAGCAATCTTCCATGGGATTCGTGGAAGTGGCAGGAAAATCAATTAAAAAAGAATCACCCATCCAAAGCACAGGTGGGCGTCTGTTTTCCACCGATGGAGATGTTCCAAGTTCAAAATTATGCCGGACTGGACAAGGCCTTTGAGTCGTTATTGAAGCAGAAAATCCCATTCAGGATCATTGCAGAAAACCATCTCATTACCGGTTGGGATGGGCTTGACTATCTCATCTATGTCCCGGCTGGACTTAGTCCGCAAGGGAAGCGTAAGCTGCAGGGCTTCTGTGCTGCTGGCGGGACCTGTGTAACGCTCGGCCAGCCACTTGGCCTCGCCAATGAAATCTCATTAGCTGATCTATTAAAATAGGCCTGAAGTAATCATCCCCATTGCAAAAAAATGTTATAAACCTTCATCGTGAAAATAAAAGCGAGGGTATGATGATGACCAAAACACAAACCAAGAATTTTCTTACCTATCCTGCATCCCAAAAGCTGGAGAAGCTGGCTGAGCATCCGATCAATTTATCCGAGGCTGGGGTGTTGACCCCGGAGCGGCTGGGCCACTTTTACGCAGAGGGGTGCGGCTACCGCCTTTTATTCGGGACTGAACAGGTGACCGACGAGGTGGTGAACGCTCTAAAACAATTGGCCATCGAGACGAAAGCTATCGAAAAGATGACTCAGATGCAAAATGGGGAAGTCGTCAATAAAATCGAAAACTATCCGAGTGAAAACCGTCCTGCCTTGCATACTGCTACAAGAGACCTTTTCAATCATCCAAGGACGGCAAAGAGCGCAAAAGAAGCTTCAGCAAAAGCCAAAAGCGAGATCGATAAGCTGAAGAAATTCTTAGGCAAGATCGATACCGATAAAAAATTCAAGGAGATCATCACCATCGGTATAGGTGGTTCAGACCTTGGTCCGCGAGCCAACTACATTGCTTTGGAGCCGTATTTAAAGCCCAACCGGAAGGTTCACTTTATTTCCAATGTCGATCCAGACGATGCGGCAGCAGTATTGAAGTCGGTAACCGATTTAAAAAATACCCTTGTGATCGTCATCTCGAAATCCGGGACCACTTTGGAGACAGCAGTTAATGAGGAATTGGTCGCGATGAAATTTCGGGAAAAGGGGTTGAACCCGAAAGATCATTTCATTTCCATCACACAGCCGGGCACGCCGATGGACAATCGTGACAAATATATGGAGACCTTTCATGTTTGGGAGTGGATAGGCGGTCGTTATTCTTCCACATCCATGGTAGGAGGGGTAATGCTCTCCTTTGCATTTGGCTTTGATGTCTACCTGGAGTTTCTAAGAGGAGCGCATGCTATGGATGAGACGGCTTTGCAAAGCGATCCGATGAAAAACTTGCCATTGCTATCAGCCTTGCTGACCATTTGGAATCGCAATTTCTTGAGCTACCCAACCGTGGCCCTGATTCCTTATTCACAAGCTCTTTTACGCTACCCGGCCCACATCCAGCAAGTGGCGATGGAGTCTAATGGGAAGTACATCGATAAGCAGGGACAATTCGTTGATTACAAGACCGGTCCGATAATCTGGGGCGAGCCGGGAACCAATGCGCAGCACTCGTTCTTCCAGCTGCTCCATCAAGGAACAGACACTGTGCCGGTATTCATGGTAGGATTCAAACATAGCCAATTTGACCAGGATGCCGAAATCCAGGGGACGACTTCACAAGAGAAGCTGCTAGGCAATATGTTTGCCCAAAGTATTGCTTTGGCTACAGGACAAAAATCAGATAATCCGGGTAAATTTTTTCCGGGCAACCGTCCCACCTCAATACTTCTCGGCAATAGGTTAACTCCATATGCTTTGGGAGCTTTATTATCATTTTTTGAGAATAGGGTTGACTTTGAAGGGTTTATCCTCGATATCAACTCCTTTGACCAGGAAGGAGTCGAGCTGGGCAAGGTTTTGGCCAAGCGGATCATCAGCCGTATCGCGACGCAGCATGGCAAAGGAAAAGAGCCATCTTATCCTTTAGGCGATGCTTACTTGAAACATTTAGATGGTTTCAGCTAATATGGATGCATGAATTCCTTATTTCAAATCGAAATACCAAAACGTAACCTCTCTTGCTGCGGCAAAGGGGAGCGGCTCCTTCCTGGGATGGATTACTATTCCCTTCTTTCGGAAGACAAAGAGCAAAAGCTTGTCCGTAAAGATTTTTGCACAGGATGCTGGTCTGACGCGCAGTCACTAAATGAGTTTGCCGATAATAAAGGCTACTGGAAATCAAAGATCGAAATCAAAAAAGAGCCAAGCGCCAAGTCCCGCATCGACCGCGCTCTCATTCTTCTCAAAAGCCTCTTGCAAAACCAAAAAGAATATGAGGCCGAACTCTTTGTGCTAGCCATGTTCCTTTCTCATGCGCGCCGCCTAGCCTTGAGGCAGGAGCTCGACCGCGACGGAGAAAAATTCGGACTCTATGAGATTCTGAGGCAGGATGAGTTCGTCACGATCAAAACCATCCCTCTCACCCACCTCGAAACGGAACAGCTGCAAAGGACTCTCGCAACAAAGCTGAAGTAGGAGCTGAAGTAGGAGAGGTATCGATAAAATTTCAACGCAAAGATGCAAAAGAAAAGAAAGATGCAAAAGACCTCACGCAGACCACTAACAAAAATTAAACACAGAGGCACAGAGGCACAGAGATCACAGAGAAAAACAAAGAGAAAAAAAGATTTTTATGTTATTTTTAATTCCTGCGACTTTCTCTGTGATCTCTGTGCCTCTGTGCCTCTGTGTTTAATTTTTTTAGCGTGTTTTAAGTTTGCGTCTTTTCTTTTGCACCTTTGCGTTGAAAATTTAGGAATTAGTTATGCAACATTACATTAACGACTTCTGCATCTACCTGTCGTCAGAAAAGGGTCTTTCCAGGCACACGCTGGAGTCGTATGGACGCGATGTAAGAGACTTCATGCAATTCTTAAATCATCACGGCATTGTTGACTGGACTGTCGTAGATCCAAATAATATCATCCAATTTTTAGCCCTTAAGAAAAATGGAGAGTATGCTTCTTCATCTATTTGCAGGGCATTGATCGCCATCAAAGTCTTCTTCAAGTTTTTAAAACGTGAAAATCTCATTTCTGTTAACTCAGCTGCCTTGTTAGAGACACCCAAGTTGTGGCAACTCATTCCTGATGTGCTTACTGTTGAAGAGATGGACAAGATTCTGATGCTGCCAGATCGTGATACTAAGGAAGGAGCGCGCGATGCGGCTATCTTGGAGATCCTTTATGCTTGCGGGTTAAGGGTGTCAGAACTGTGCGGGTTGAAAATTCATGATGTCGACGACACCACCATCAGGGTTTATGGCAAGGGGAGTAAAGAACGGATCGTTCCTATAGGAAAAAAAGCGATTGCAGCGTTGGACCATTATCTAAATTTCAGGGATGCCGAGAGACAGGAGGCTGTATTCCTCTCCAGATTCAATAAACCAATCGAAAGGATCGCTGTCTGGTCCCTTGTCAAGAAATATGCTAAAAAGGCAGAAATCAATAAATCTATTTCACCGCATACCTTCAGGCATACTTTTGCAACTCACCTTTTGGATAATGGGGCTGATTTAAGGGTGATTCAAGACTTGCTTGGCCATGCTAGCATCAACAGTACAGACCGCTATACGCATATCAGCAGCAGCCGGCTGCATGAGGCTTTTAATGCTTTCCATCCAAGAGGTTAATATCAACAGTGGATGCTCTTCTATGACTATTTTGACCCTTTTGAAGCCACTGTTCCAAGTCTACTTTTCTCACAGTGATTAACTCACTTTTCTTTGGTGGAACCAGGTACTCAACTATCCGCAAGACTAATTTACTTCCATAATAGAAGGCCGTGACAGGCACACATACAGGAATAGCAATAATACTTGCTGCTACAAAAGGGGCGTGAAAAGGTAAATAGAGAATATGCATGTATATAGGCTCATTTTTAAGCCCCGTATAAATGGCGTTTATTTTGTTGACAGTTTCACGTATCTTCTCTGGGAACACGAGTGCCGCAGCAAATCCACAGAAAGATATTTCAGGTAAAAAATAAAAGGTTACAATAGTTAGGCCGAATTCGATTAATGCTTCGCTGGCAACTACTACTATATTGATGGCAACTACTACTATATTGATGGCAACTGCTACTATATTTTTAAGACTTAAATCACATGTTATCTTTCCTTCTGCAAACGGGTTGTTAGAACTATCCTTCAAGGGAACCGCAATATTATTATTGGCAGATTGATAAAGATGTGCAACAATGTCTTGAATTTTAGTAATATGATTTTTGCTATTGTCCTTCGGAGGGAATATTTCGATTAATCTTAATCCACGGTTACTCGCCAAGCAGAAGCCGATGGTAGAAATACTAACAGTCTTGAAGGAATAGATGGAGGCACCTCCAATGATGGCACAAAATATGGAAGCATACCATGGCTGCCTCTTGACAATAGACTTGACATTCTTGATAGTGTTATTAACTTCATCTGAGAACACAATTCCCGCGATAAATCCATATGCTGCAGTTTTAGGAGCGTGATGAAAAGCTAATACTAATAGGAAATATTCAATGATCCTTAACGTCAGTGAACTATATACAGTCCTTCCTATCCCTGACAGGCAATCATAACTAGCTTTTAAGGGTAAAGGTACAGTAATAAAATCATTGGCGGACTGTCGAGGGTGAGTAATAATGTCTACTGTTCTTGAGATGACATTCATGCTTTGCTCCTTTTTAGGGTATACACAAATAGCCCCCCTTGGGGCATTTTCGCTTTCTAACAAAGAAGCAATCATACCAGTTTTTTAAACTTTTCTCAACATGATAATTTGTTTGTTATATAATAATTTGAATTGTAAACTGTGGTATAAATGAGGCTAAATGGAAAACGACGATCTAAGCGAATTTAAGCTTTCAAAAAAAATAAAAGAAAAATTAAAGAATAAAAAATTGCTCAAGAAAGAGTTGTCAGAAGGGAAATCTGCTCAGCAGATATTGGGTTTTTCCGACAGCACCATGGGGAAGTTCTATAATGCAGCTTATACGCTTTTGGAACATAAGCGTTATGAAGGTGCTGCCAATGCCTTCCTTTTTCTTGCAACACTGAATCCTCATAATCATGATTATTGGCTGGGGTTAGGGATGGCAACGCAGCTTAACAAAGATTATGAGTCTGCCATCGATGCTTACGAATTGGCAGCTTTAAATGACTTTAGCAACCCTATCCCTTTTTTTTACCTGGCCAAATGTCTCTTTGCCATCCACGACAGGGAAAGCGCCATACAGGCGCTCGATCTCGCCATCGAGACCGCCGCCGACATCGACGAATATGCCGAATTGAAGCAACAGGCCGAGGAAGCCAAGAGGATCCTCTTCGAACACGACAAATAATCCTAGAAACGGCGATTGGAAGGCTAAGGGCGTTTTTGCTTGCGAAGTCTTAGAAGTGCGGTGGCTTGCCACCGCACTTCAAAGCGCTGCGCGTCATCGCTGTATTAATGAACGTGCTTCTCAGCGATTGTGATGTGAAATTCGTGATGCATAATCTTTGGCGGCAAGCCATAACTGCTTCTGAGAATATCTAAAGCTGGTGCATGGACTTCGATAATGATATATTCTTTACTGCCATTGCGCACTTCAACAACATGAATAGGTGAAAATGAAAATGTTTCACCAAGTTGTGTAATAGGACTGAGCCTTTCACCATCATCCTTATACATGACACTGATATGGGCACGGATAGGACTATCCCTGTTAAATGAATTGGGGATATTAAATCCTTTTTCCTCTAACAAAGGGAAAAGTTTGTAGACGTAATCATCAGACACTTTTAAGTATACAAAGCCATCCGAAGCTTGTTGTAGAATACCTTCTTGGGGTAATCTTTCCGCTTCCTGCAAGATCAATAATTCATTTTTAACATGTTGGTGCGAAAAACAAGAAAAGTTAAACGCAATGCAAATAGTAATTATGGATAAAATAGTTTTCATGATAGATCTCCAAATTAAATATCACTCTGTATCTGACTGTATTTGAATCCTATTTTTGATGCAAATTTAAAATTGGAGCCTGAGATTCGGAGTAGGTACTTATCGTCATTATAACCGCGGAGCCGCAGAGATCGCTGAGCAAACGCAGAGAGTTTTTTCTACGATCAAAATCTCTCTGCGCTTGCTCAGCGATCTCTGCGGCTCCGCGGTAAAATCTTCTAAAAGAAAGAGGGTCAAAGAGGGTCAAAAGAGGGTCAAAAAAAGGGTCAGGCCTGACATTCGAAAAAAGGGTCAAAAAAAGGGTCAAAAGAAAAAGGGTCAGAAAAAGGGTCAGGCCTGACATTCGGACATTCGTTGATTTCCGAATGTCCTCAGGCCTGACCCTCTTTTTGAAATAATAAGCCTTCTTTTCCGCAAGGGAAAGATTTGCATGAGCTTTCCTTAGCAGCATTTCCAGTTCATTTAACAAGGGATCATTGGATATTTTTATCATAGGGCTGACATCTTGTGCCGCTTCCGCGGCTTTATGTACAGACTCAAATTGTGGGTAATAAGGCTCCAAAGGAAGCAGAAAGTATCTCCTTGGGCAATTTCTTATTTTCGATTTCTTATTTTCGATTCTTAAAAATTCGAAAATAGAATATAATC
Source organism: Chlamydiota bacterium (assembly GCA_013287815.1). GTDB lineage: Bacteria > Chlamydiota > Chlamydiia > Chlamydiales > Parachlamydiaceae > JABDDC01. The sequence continues at coordinate 1,099 of JABDDC010000034.1, read as the reverse complement.
AATATTTTCACCCTCGCAAATATAAAAGAATCTTATTTTCGAATATTGACATTATCGAAAACAAGTGATATGCTAAGACCTAGAAGGATATATTTATATGGATTTCAAACATTCATCAACTGGTAAGGTCGTTAAAACTCTAACTGGCTATTATTCCTTTATGCCCGATCCTTTACCTCCTGAAGTAGTATGGAATAATCAACTTATCAATTGTTTGTCTAGCCCGAGTTTACAAGTTAATTAAAATTTAAATTCAAAATACAATCCTCAGTATGGTCTAGATTGATTTTTAGTGTATGCCCTAACTCAATATAGAATGGCCCCACAAGTACTTCCTAATTTGATTTATTTTTACAAAACATGTAAACATGTTCAAAATACATTGTAGAGGCTTGTGTTTTTCCTGTTTTTTTATCTATAAAATTATTATGACCTTTCTTAAACATATTGTGTGTTGACATTAATATTTTAATTCGGTAACGTATGCCCTAAATGAAAATATAGCTTTGAGGTGCATTTGGAACGGTTAGAGATCAAAACAATCAGTGGGAAAAAGTACTACTACCACTCAAAATGGGGTAGAAAAGATGGGAAACCACGGAGATTGTGGCAAAAATATATTGGCACCCTCGAGGATTTACTCGCGAAATGTGGTGATCCACAAGGGGGCTGTGCAGATTCTTTTGATTGGGGGTTATCTACTGCTCTCGTCAAGGAGTGCTTGGGGGCCAAAATACTAGAGAAAGTTGACGACGTCGCGGGAAAATGGAGGCATAGTACAAGAAAAACAAGATCGCAGGGGTTAACCTCTGGTACCTATATCGCAATTGCCGCCATTAATAGAGCCAGTACTGCGCCCTGCAGTAAGCGATCAATGTGGGAATGGTTTTCTAAAACAACGATGCTTCGTCACTTTCCCGAGGTAAAAGAGAATATGCTTTCATCTCAAAATTTCTGGAACCACATGGAGCAAATATCACCAAAAAAATGTCAAAGAATCTGGAAAAAAATTATTCATGAAGTTTTGGATAGAGAAAATGTAGACATTTCATCGGTGTCGTATGACGGAACAAATTTCTATACCTTTATAGATACTTTT
>JABDDC010000033.1 GCA_013287815.1 Chlamydiota bacterium | reverse complement strand
TAGCCAACTTTACTTCGTATTTTTTAAATTCATCTTTGGACCACTCTTCACGTGCACCTTTATGGTACACAAGTCTATAAATAATTTAGTAGATAATAAAATATGTCAATCCTTTGACGAACTTTTTGATTTACAAAACGCTATCACAGATTTTCATTCGAAAGAATTCGTTGCTCTAATACGAAAAATATATCTCCACCAGTAGCAAGAATAATCGGTAGATCTAGGCAAAACCCAATTGGCTTTTGCTGGAATAGTTAATAATTTTTTAAAAAATAAACTAATAAAGGTGAAATATGTCGATACCAAATCTGATTGCAACAAATGTCGATTTATATTTACCAAGAGAGCCGATTGAAAGTGATCAAAACAACGGCAATCATGTACAAAACAATGCTAAAGGCGAAGAAAATGAATGTTCTGTCTGTTTAACTACTATAGAAAAAGATGATAACAATAGAAAAAAGACAGTTTGCAACCATCTCTTCCATAAAACCTGTTTAAATCATTGGCTAACCTGCAAAAACACCTGTCCCTTATGCCGAAACATTCAACCCTTTATTCCACCTTTCAAGTTAATAATGAAGGTTGCAATAACGGAAGCTGCTTGGGGGTTTGTACGCCTCATTCCTTTCAGCGTGGCATTAGCAATGCAAACAAACAGCCCCTTTCTTCTAACGATAAAAGTCACCTGTATATTTCAAGCTTGTTTTGCGTGTGTGGCTAAATTGACCTTTACATATGGTAATCCTGAAAATAAAGTAAAAATCTTTAGATTATTGCGTACCGCTGGAGTTATTTGCCAAATCCTTATTTGGCGGCATTATAACATCATTCAAACGCTGGGGACGATTGTCGCAAGCTGTTTTGTATTACCATCTATAGATTTAACTATGAAACAGTGGGATGTTGTTGATCTTGATGAATTATATCAAAGAAACTTCTTTGACACATGTCCTCTCATTCCAAATATTTAGAAAACATAATCAAGACTACTATGCACAAAAAACCTGTGCATAGATAATCCCTTAGCTGTTGATCAGTACATGCAGGGGAGAAAGTGTGATAAATGGTCCCACACTTGTGTTAAAGAAATGGGTATTGTACGTGACGTTGCGCTCCTCTCCCATCGCTTTATCGTTGATCAAAACTGCCGGAGTCTGGGTCAATTCTGCGACACCCATAATATCGGGAGCAGCAAAATTGCGAAGGATGTGCGCGAAGCCCATATATTCCACAAACTTATCCTGAGAACCAAGTTTGTTCAACATAGTATCATGGACCTTACCGGCGACGTAATTCATCCTTAATAATCTCTCCTGCAGATCTGCTTGCGATGTAATTTCGGATGGACTCTTAAAAGAACTATTGGTAGCCACCACCACTTTGTCCATCCAACTAAAAAAGGGTTAGTTACAGTCCCACATCCTAAACGAGATTTGCCAATAGGGACCTTAAAAAGTATAGAAAAGCAGGCAGGTATTAAATTATGAAAAACAGCATGAATTACATAGCCCTTATTCATAAAGATGAAAAATCAGATTATGGAGTAAGTTTTCCGGATTTCCCCGGATGCATTTCTGCCGGAGAAACCTTAGAGCAAGCAAAAACCCTAGCTCAAGAAGCTGTTGTCAACCATATAGCCATACTCAAAGAAATGCATGAACAAGTACAGGCTCCCTCAACGCTAGAAGAGATTATGTCTTGCCCTGAAAATCGCATGGCAATAGCATTCCTGGTTGAAGTACCCTCACATCATACCGTACGTATCAATATAACATTGCCTGAAGATGTATTGATTATCATCGATCAGAGGGCAAGAAGGTTAAATCTCAGTCGCTCTGCGTTTTTAGCAGAAGCCGCACTTCATTTCGGGAAATATTTTGGGAATAATTTAAAAACCGCCTAAAGTCTGCTTACTATATAGCTTACTGCACCGCCGATGCACTATTTCAGGGGTGTATAGTAAAAAGCGTGGAAAAAGCCATGATTTCTTGTGAAAAGGCCCAGGGCATAGTTTCAGATCACTTTGCCGACGTCGGTAACCTGATCGTAGGGCGCATGGCAGCGGTTCAAATGGTCGAATTTGCACTAAAAATCAGAAATATTTTGCAATAAAAATCATAATACCACATTATTAAGTTATAGCATCCCGCATGATACGTAAATTCGGCCGCCACGGAGTCCGTCTCCGTGGTTTTATTATTAAACAAATAAGGATTATTAAGATGCTCAAACCATCCAGGATTCTCCCCATTAAGAAAATCACTGAATTTTGCAAACAGCATCCCATTATTGCAAAACTATCGCTTTTCGGGTCAGCTTTAACCGGCAATTTTCGGCAGGATAGTGATATTGATTTGTTGGTAGAATTTGAACCGGGAAAAACTCCGTCTTTATTCACTCTCATCGATTTAGAGGATGAACTCACAACCATAGTAGGTCGAAAGACAGATTTGCGCACCCAAGAAGAATTGAGCCGCTATTTTCGAAATGAAGTTTTAGCTCAAGCCAAATCTCTCTATGTTAAATCGTGACTTTATTCGTTTTCAACACATGCTTGAAGCTTCTCAAGCAGCCGTTTCTCATTTATCTGGAAAATCACGAGAAGAACTTGATCGTAATCGACTTTTGTTAAGTGGAGTTGTACGGGAATTAGAAATTCTAGGCGAAGCCGCTTCACAAATATCTTCAACAATTCGAGAACAATTTTCGTCTCTACCTTGGAAAGAAATGATTGGCTTGCGTAATCGGTTAATCCATGCTTATTTTGAAGTAAATAATCAAACGATTTGGTTAGTCGTCAAAGAATCTCTGCCTCCACTTATTTTACAAATAGAACAGATTCTACAGGACTGGCAAAGGTGAATTATGCGTGAACAAGAAAACATCGATAATAAGGCGGAATAAGGCGGAAATTAACCGCCTTATTCCGCCTTATTAAAAAGCACCTCTTTCTATGATCGACATCAAAAATCTCTAATCTTCACCCAAATTTTTTATTCATAATAAAACCCTATTCTTTTTACTCTGTTGTCATGGTTGGCTCACCCTTACTTACCGCTGAATTCTTTATTGCTTTAGTTAACAAGCTATTCGTACGGTAACTTTCTTTGTTGATTTGCAAAATCCGAGCATCGTGCACAAGCCTGTCTATTGCAGCTATTGCCATTGCCTTATCTTGAAATATATGATCCCATTCTCCAAACAGTTGATTACACGTAATGATTAAACTCTTCCTTTCGTATCTTTCAGAAATCAGCTCAAACAACACGTTAGTTTCCATTTGATCCTTGTGAGCATAGCCAAAATCATCAAGTATGATACAATCGTATTTATCCAATTTATCAAGCGCTGAAGCTAGTGTAAGGGCTTGTTTTGAAACCTGTAACTTTTGAATAAGTTCTGTTGTGCGTACAAATAAAACACGAATATTGTTCTCCAGTAATTGCGCGCCAATTGCTGCAGCCAAATGAGTTTTACCTACACCTGAAGGGCCAAAAATTAGAATATTTTGGCCTTGCTTAATCCATCCTTCACCAGATGCTAAAGTATTTACCAAGGTTTTGTTGAGTGGAGTTACACTGAAGTCAAAGTTCGCCAAAGTCTTCCCAAGAGGTAAGCAAGACTCTTTAAAATAACGACTCATTCGACGATTGGTCCTGCCTGAAATTTCATGCTCACACATAACTTCTAGGCATTTTGCGCTTCCCCAGCCTTCTAAGTCTGCTTGGCGACTAATGTCCTCCCATAATGTACTCATGGTTGGAAGATTTAGTTGTTTTAACAATAAAGGCAGTTTGGCTTTTTCTTTTGTGATCATAATAAATATTCCTTTTGGTGATTAAATTGTTGCTTGTTTTAAAAGTTCATCATAAGAGCCAAGATCGCGTTCATATACCTGTAAATCGGGTATGACAATTTTACTGACATTAAACTGAGCCTGTAAATCTGCAGACTTTGGGACGCGATTTTCACGTAGTTGCTTTTTCAGCTCATCAGCAATCTGCCCTTGGTATCCATCTGCGGCTAACTTGAGAATTTTAACCATTTCCTTGCACGCTGTACGATCATCATTCTGACTGTTTAATAGCGCCCATGCCCGTCGATACTCTTCGGACGGGAATAAGTCATTTCTAAATATATAATTGCGAAACGCCTGCGGCTTACGAGATAACTCAGGGATAACGTGGAGATAATTAATATTTCTTGGACGTGGTCCAGATTTGCTCCAACGTAACCGTCCAACTGTCATAACTAGCGTGGTAGCCAGGTAGCATTCGAGACGGTCATCATAAACATGTACTGAAAGAGTGCTTCCAATGAGCTTGGAAGGGACTGAATAGTATGACTGACGCACTGTAATAATGCCGGTGCTTGGTACATGCGCACTTTCCGTATCAAAATCGCGAGATTTATGCTTTGGAAGTGGTTTAAGATACTTTCTCTCTTCAGAAATCTTACTTTGAATTCGAGCATTGTTCTTTTTAACTATATCATCAACGAATTTCCGGTATTCATCTATGGAATAAAAATCTCTGGAACCGCGTAAACGCAGTTTTTGATCAATTTTATCCTTTAGGTGACGATGAGGAGACTCTATACTGCCATTTTCATGTTTTACTCCCTTATTGTTGCGAGTAGCCTCCACGTCATAGTGTGTGCACAATTCATTGTAGGCTTTTGTGAAATCTTTCTGGGCCGACGGATTTAAGTTTTTAAATGCCGCCGATAGACTATCAGTACGATGAGTTTCGGGTACACCACCCAATTCCCACAACCCATTTTGAAAGCCTGTTGATAGCGCAGTAAAACTCTCTCCTCCTAAAATAACAAAGGCGTATGCCCAAGTGCTAAATGGTAACCTAAAATGATATAATAAGTGGGGTAGATCCATCCCCAATATCGTCACACCAAGTTCATCGCAGTTAGTAAAATCAGAAATTGCTTGCCAACCCGGAGGATGCTCTTGCAAGAACATTCGTTCTTTTTCAGACCCGTGTAAGGCCTTCCAATTTTGCACACGTCTCTGTAAAGTTCTAAGGGAACTATCCGGATATTCTTCAGGATAGCGATCTTGTAGGTCATCTAAAAGCGTAATTGCTCTCAAATTGGGATCTTTTCCCAATAAAGGAACTAACTCAGCTTCCCATACTTTTATAAAAGGATCCCTTGGATTTTGAATATTTTTCCGTTTATTTTGTTGATGTTGATTTTGATCAATACGTTTTCCGCTTCTAACACTAATACCTACTCTAGGCGCAGCGATAGTTTGTTTATCGCCATTTTTTCTGTTTTTCATATACAACCTCACCTGTTCTGGTGTAATTTTTTTACTTGTCATCTTTACCTTCTCCTTAAATTTCTGAGCATAAAGATGTTAACCGCTTTAAAGCGTATTACCAAGAAACATTAATTTTTGATTGGATAGGTGCCAACGCGACTGACGTCGCGCAATTGGGGTGAGGTGCCAGGATCACTGACGCGGACGGGTGATGGAAGGTGCCAGACTGTTGTCGCAGAGCGGTGATGGAAGGTGCCAAGCGGCTGTCGTCGGGCGGTGATGTGAGGTGCCAAGATCATTGGCGCGGGGCGGTGATGGAAGGTGCCAGGGAGATTGTCGTCAAGGTGCCAAGATCACTGTCGCTGTACAGCCGTCCTAGCAGTGGAGGATTGTGGACGAAACAAGTATGGGGGGAGAATCCATGATTGGTTATGGCTATGGCAATCAACCGGCCGGAAAATATGGGATTGAAACGAGATTTTACGATTACGACAAGACGATTTTCAAAGAAGCATTGCCCGTAAGCGATTTCCCAACATTACCCGTCGGAGGTAATGTACTGGTAGCAGCAACTTATGGAGACAAACCATATAAAGAAAGGACATATGTAGTCTTGATGAAGACTTCTGTAGCTTTTGTAGCCTTCCTGCGATAAGTGTATTATATTTTCTTTCTGGCCTTTCCGGTAAAGAAAGAAAGGTCACCTTGGTAGAGGTTAAATGATGAATTAAAACGGGATTTGTGATGATTTGTCGTAGCTTACTGCACCAAAAGTGCACTATTTTGTGGGTATGCAGTAAAAAGTATGAACGAGGGCATAAAATAAAAAACCCTTCGCAAGTGAACTTGGAAGGGATTATGGCGTATAGCGGCAGCCGGACTTGAACCGACGACAGACGGATTATGATTCCGTTCCTGAAAATACTGTAGGGCAAGTATTCACACATAATCACAAGATATCCAGCAAGTTGAAGCTTTGGACTTAATCCATATTAATGAGCATTTATGACAGTTGATTATACGCGACTGCACCAAATTTGCACTAAAAATTTTCGATTGCAACCAAATGAATAGACAAACTCTTTAAATTCCTTTAAACTCTGCGAAAAGTCATATTCCAAATTCAGCAAACCTTTTTGAATGCATCTAATGAATGCCAAGGAGTCTTATCTTGAATAGCGAGATCATCACACAATTAACTAATAATTTTAATGAATCCGCCCATAGAACTGAGGATGGTTTTGAGTTTTGGTACGCTAGAGACATACAAAGGCTCTTAGGATATACCAAATGGGCTAATTTCGTAATGGTCATAGAAAAAGCCAAGATCTCTTGTGAAAAGGCCCAAGGCATAGTTTCAGACCACTTTGCCGACGTCGGCAACCCGATTGTAGGGGGTATGGGAGCGGTTCAAGTGGTCGATGATCTAACCTTAACTCGTTATGCCTGTTATCTTATCGCACAAAATGGGGACCCTAGAAAGGAATCTATAGCTTTCGCACAAGCCTATTTTGCCTTACAGACAAGAAAACAAGAGCTACTTGAGCAACATCTAAGTCAAATCGAAAGACTTCAAGCTCGTCAGAAACTAACTCAAACCGAGAATGCTTTGTCTGCCTCTATGTATCAACATGGTGTCGATGATATTGGATTTGGCCGTATTCGAAGTAAAGGAGACGAATCCTTGTTCGGAGGTAAGACTACATCGCAAATGAAATCAAGACTGAAAGTCCCCAATAACAGAGCCCTTGCTGATTTTCTACCTACCATAACCCTTAAAGCTAAAGATTTTGCCGGTGAAATTACAAATTTTAGCATCCATCGAGAAGGATTACACGGCGAACTAGAAATAACAGAAGAGCATGTCAAAAATAATGTAAGCGTACGTGGACTTTTAACGAAGAAAAATATCTACCCGGAAGAACTTCCTGCTGAAGAAGATATTAAAAAATTAAATAGGCGTGTGGCAAAAGAAAATAAAAAAATAGTCGTACAGCTTCAGGAAAAAGTAAAGGTCAGAGATCCTAACGATAAGTAAGAACAACATATTAATGAGCATTTATGACGTTTGATTATACGCAACTGCACCAAATTTGTACTAAAAATCAGAAGTATTTTGCAAAAAAATTCAAAATACACCATTATTGAAGAATAAGCATCCCGCATGGTTCGTCCATGCGACAGCCACGGAGTCCGTCTCCGTGTTTTTTGCATTTTTTTCTTTTTTAAATGCAGAAAAAGAACTTAAAAAAATAAATCCTCTTGTATAGGTGAATTATGCATGAAGTGAAAAAAGCAACCTATCTCAAAAATTATGAAATCATGGTTGAATTTACTAATCACAAAAAGAAAATTATTGATTTTGAAAAAGCCCTAGATGGATTTCGAGGACCTATTTTTCGTCCTTTAAAGAATATTGAAAATTTCAAAAATTTTAAGATCTCTCAAGGAATCGCTACTCTAGAATGGGAAAATGGTGCGGATATTTCTCCGGTTTTTCTATATGAATATAAAGAAATAGCCGCTCTCTAAAATGTGTACAAATCTATACACTACTTAGTTCTTGCTTCGACCAAGCTGGTTGTAATGATGTTTTTAGCATGATTACAGAGCCCTTTAAACATAATAAAAGTAAAGCATCCCGCATGGTACGTAGATGCGGCCGCCACGGAGTCCGTCTCTGTGGTTTTTATTATTGATTTTGCAATACAAATAAGGATTTTTAAGATGCTCAATCCATCCGGGATTCTCCCCCATTAAGAAAATCACTGAATTTTGCAAACAGCATCCCTTCATTGCAAAACTATCGCTTTTCGGATCAGCTTTAACCGGCAATTTTAGTCAGGATAGTAATAACTACGAGGTTATTTTTCTTAAACTCTGTAACTGTCATGTCCTTCGTATACTGTTCAATGTTGTCAATGGCTTGCAAGATGTCTTTGATACGAAAAGACCAAAAGTGCACTATTTCAGGGGTATGCAGTGAAAAGTGTGAAGGGAGGTATAAAACAAAAAACCCTTCGCAAGGGAACTTGGAAGGGATTATGGGGTATAGCGGCAGCCGGACTTGAACCGACGACAGACGGATTATGATTCCGTTGCTCTACCAACTGAGCTATACCGCCGAATAAATGTAAAATTAGCGGGGGGAGGATTCGAACCTCCGACCTTTGGGTTATGAGCCCAACGAGCTAACCCCTGCTCCACCCCGCGTCAGATGAATTAAATAAGTTAGTAAATCTAATATACGCGATGACCTATTTAAGGGCAATGCTTTTTTCGCTTTTTATTTTATCTGATTCAGGAGTGGTTTGAGGGCATCGACGGTCCGTTGGGTAGATCCTTTCAGCTGCCTGATTAGGGCTAGGCCTTGCTGACCAATTTTATGGAGCTGATTCTCATTTAGTAAAAGCCTTTCCAGGGCATACTGCAGCTCCTTTTCTGTCACCTGCTCCCCTGCGTAGGCCTGATTGACCAGGTCGACCAGTTCGCGCTGAGTGTCCATGTGTGGTCCGAAGAGAACCGGTTTGCCATACCAGCAGGGCTCCAGGATGTTGTGTCCACCGACCTTATCAGTGAAGCTGCCGCCAACTATTGACAAATCTGACAGCTGGTAGCACATTCTTAACATCCCCATGGCATCAATCAGGATGACTTGTTCCTTGCCTGTGCTGCGAGCGATGTCGGTGAAGGCGATCCAGTTGATCCGTCCATTTTCGAGCAGTGTGCCGACAGTTTTGAATCTTTCGGGATGTCTGGGGACGATAATGACTTTAAGCTGAGGTACCTTCTTCCACACTTCTCTGAGAGTGTTAATAAATAACTGCTCTTCTGGATTATGCGTCGAGCCTATTGTCAGGACGATGTGATTGGGGCTGATTCCCAATTTTTGACGCCACTGCTTCACCTCTTCAGCATTCAGTTGCGGATAATCGTCGTCGAATTTTAGATTACCTGTGACAAAGAGCCGATCTGCAGGGGCTCCGGCAGCGGCAAGAAGCTCTTCATAGTAGATATTTTGAGTGCACATTGTATTGAACAAATTAAACATTCTTTTAGAAAAAAAAGGGGCTTTGCTAAAGCGGTTAGCCGATCGCTTTGAGATCTTACCATTGACTAGAGCAATGGAGGCACCCTGCATCTTAGAGTTGCGAAGAAAGTTATACCAGAAGTCAGACTCGCATAAGATTACCATCTTGGGAGATACTTGCTTGACGATTCTTTTGATGATGCCATTGAAATCAAAGGGCAAATAAACATGGTAGTCGGCAAAGGGAAGGCTTCTCTTAGCTTCTGCATGGCCAGTCTCTGTTGTTGAGGAGATCATGATTGCGCAGGAGGGAATAAGCCGTTTGATCTCCCTGGCCAAGGAGACGACCGCCTTAGTCTCTCCCATCGAAACGGCATGGATCCATATAATCGGCGCCTTATGATTTTTAATATCAGGCAGGTTGAATCCAAATCTATCTAGTAAAGATTTACGGTATTTGCGATGAACGAGATAGTTGTAAGCGAACTTAGGCATCGCAAAGAGAGCAATGATCCACAAAGACATTTCGTAGAAAGCGGCGATTATTAAATTCACATGACCTCGATATTGGGGGTGTTTGTTGAGTATAACGGGAAAACAATTTATTGGCAAATCTGGGAAGGCTTGGGGAAAGGGATATACACTTACCCTTTAGCCTTGCTCCGCCCCCCTCTCCTAGCCTCTTCCACCTATCTTCTTTTCTAGTGAAAAAAAAGATTTGATTAATTAAGATGAAATTAAAGCAGGGAGGCCTCAAATGAAAAAAGATACATGGTTAGTTGTAGCAAATAGCAGTTCAGCAAAAATTTTTAAAGTTGCCCATAAACAAACACTCATCGAGCTTGAGGTCTTTGAGCATCCAGAAAGCCGTCTGCATAACCGCGACCTGGTATCTGACAAGCCCGGACGGGACTTTGAAAGCATGGGCGCGACAAGACATGCCGTAGAACCTCGTATTTGGCCTCACCAACAGGAAGTCATTAATTTTGCGAAGCAGCTGGCAGAGCATCTGGAAACAGCTCTCAATAAAGGCGAGTATGAGAAAGTTTATATAGCTGCGACACCTACCATGCTTGGTATTATGCGCAACTCTTTCCATCCCAATACAGCTAAGCATGTCGGCGGTGAAGTAGATAAAGACATGACCCACATGAAACCTGATGAAATCATCAAAAATGTGCCGTTTTTGTTTTATTCATGATCGAAGACTTTTCGAACGAGTTCACCCGCGATGACATTCACGTCAGAGATCGCCTTCAGTTTGAACTAAAGTCAGAATTTTTTATTAATCCTGCTTTGAAGAAGAATGTCTTCAGGCAGGAGTTTTATCTTTTTATACCGACTCCCTTACAGATCAATCAGGACACCTACAAGAAAACTAATTTTTATTTGGATCAAATCAACCTGATTCGCTATAAGACACCGCGCATCACTTTAAAGGATTTGGTCGATCCTCTCTATACGCAATCCCCTTTATATAGATTGAATGCCTACATCAATCGGACAGATCCCATGCCTCAATTGCCTAGGGCGCTCGATGAGGTAAAGCTGTTTGGAAATATGTTTAAAACAGCACTGCGAGAAAGGGTTTACGAACTTGACCACAGCCAAATAGATGGTCATGAACACCCTCGCTCTCTGGTGGTCCTTTGTGAAGAGATCGAAGCAGTATCTGGCTACTTTCGCGAACTTTTGCTCAGTGCTGCAAGTGCAATCGCGAGCAATCAGCTGAAACGGCATTTCCGCTATGCAGACGAATTTATCAGCAATACCATTGACGAATACATGACTTTACTTCTGCATGAACTAGATAGGTACCCTGATTATTCCCCTGATGCCAAGAATCATGCTTCACAACTGATTTTACAAGAGAGGAATTACAGAAAAGAAAATTGGCTAGGACCTAAGACATCGGAAGAAAAACTATTTGCCAATGAGTCGATATTACACCGTCAAGGCCTTCTCAACAAATTTATTTTAGAGGCTTTACTATTAAAAAGTTTTAGGCGCTCACTTGAAGAAAAGCATGGAGGCATACTAGGTGCCATATCGACAGGTATAGCCATGTTCATCTACCTGGCAATCTACAACTGGCAAGTTTCTGGATTGGTGGCTACCTCCTTTACTTTTTTTATCTTGGCAGCCATAGTCTACTCACTAAGGGATATAATTAAAGATTTCCTAAATAAAATATTTTATCAAAAGGCGAACCTCTGGTTTCACGATTACTCGACCGAGATTGAAAGTCCAAGTGGATTTAAGATTGGACGGCTGACCGAAAATTTTTTATTTATCGAGCCTAAAGATCTACCACCCGGATTTTTAGAGATCAGGAACTATCATTTTAATGAAGAGCTGCAAGCGTTGCAAAGGCATGAGTCGATCATCCAATACAAGAGGGAAATCACACTCGTTCAACAACTTCCCGAAGAGGCAAGGCGCCATGAATTAACCATGGTGTTTCGATTGAATATTGAAAGAATGATACGCGACTCCAGTGACGCCCTGCAGCCAAGTCTAAAGCTGGATGATTATACCCATGAAATAGTGGAAAGGCTGCTGCCCAAGGTTTACCACCTCAACCTGATCATCCGCAATAGCTATGTCGATACCAATAATGAGCCGCAAAGTGAAATCAAAAAGTATCGGGTGGTAGTGGATAAAGCTGGAATTAAACGTGTAGAGCAAATCAAATGAAAGTAGAAAGAATTTCCTTAAAGCATCGCGATCTATTATACCCTAAACTGCATCAGCTTGATACAGTGCTATCAGAATATTCTTTTGCCAATTTATACCTGTTTAGAAATATCCATCAATATGAAGTCATGATCGATGGTGAAGTTTTCGTGAAAGGGATCACAAGAGATCAACAACAATTCCTAATGCCTATTTTTAAACCTGAACAAAAGCATCTGTCGAAGATCAAGTCATTGTTAGGTGAAAATGAATATTTGTATCCAATTCCGCAGGAATGGCAATCCCCTTTTCAAAATACGGAGTTTAAGATTTTTTTCAATGAAGATGACAGCGACTACCTCTTCCGTGTGGATAAGCTGGCGCTCTTTCCAGGGAGGCATCTCAGCAAAAAGAGAAATCTGGTCAAGCAACTAGTCACAGAACACCAGGTTGAATCTGAATCGTTATCAAATCTGAATAAGCCTGAGGCCATTGCAATTTTGCGGCATTGGCAGCAAAGTCAAGAAACAGAAAATGATTTCGAGGAGTGTCTGGAAGCTCTGCATCTTCTGGATGAGCTAGGATTGCAAGGAGAGCTTTATTATGTGGACGATCAGCCAGCTGGCTTTGTCATAGGTGAATGGATAAATCAGAATTGTTTCGTGGTCCATTTTGATAAGGCTGACAAGAGTACCAAAGGGCTTTATCAATACTTGCTGCAGCATTTCGCACAGTCACTAGAAAACCACGAAGCTTGGATCAACCTCGAACAAGACCTCGGTTTCCCTGTTCTCCGCCAGTCCAAGCACTCCTATAAGCCCGACATCATCGCACAGAAGCTGCGCATCAGGAAATAGAAGGTAGTGGCTGCGCCACCCTTTTTATACGACTTTAAGCAGAAGCCTCGCAAAGCTAATGGCCATGATTTGCGTGTTGGACAATGGCAACGGAACGAGCTTAGTGAAAGCTGCTAAAGATCCGAAATAGATTCCCAGTCCGATGGCAAGATTGACAGGCAACAATAAATTATCAGGTAACTTTTTCGATTTGACGTTTAATTTGACAATTTTGCCTTCAATATAATCAGAAATTCCAGTACTCAGGAAACAGAAAGCAAATAATGATATCACCGCGATACGGCGGTCTTGCAGATAAGTTTGGGTAATGTTTAAGCCCGGTTTAATCCAGGTAACGGAATAAACGTTAAGCTTCCCTGTTTCATTATAGGCCATTGTAAGGCCGTTAGAGATTGATTCTTTGATTCCGGAAATAGTTAAAGACATGATTAATACCTAGCTGAAATTATAATTTAGGAGTACTCTAAAGAAGATCGTAGTAATGGCAATAGCGCTTGCGGCTATGGGGTTGACAGCCATAACTTAAACCTTATAGTAAAGTGCAGGAGTATAAGGACGACTACTATTTATGACAACCCATTTCACGATTCAAATAACGATTATTTAATTAGATAGATATATATAGGCGTGTTGTAGAGGTCATTGGCATGAAAAATTTTATTTGGAATCCACCCTCGAATGGCGAATGTATGAGTAATTATCCATGTACCTGCTTGAAGTTCATTCTGAAGTTTTTCTTTTAGTGATTCCATAGCACCCGGATAAAGGTAGCAAAAAATCAATGATGCTTGCCTTAAAGGCACTGAGAGAAAATCTTTTCTTGCATAAAGGATATTCTTTCTTCCGTTCAATAATTTAGAAAAGAAATATGGGATAGGCGAAATTTCAAAGGCATAAATCTCACATTGGGGGTAATGGGTGGCCAATGCAAACGACATCGTCCCCCATCCTGAACCCAGTTCATAAATCCTTTGATCTTCTTTAATAAACGGAAGAATATCGATAATGGATTTTCCCACCTTGCGCGATGTTGGAGTTGGGGTAATCCCAAACCGCCACGAATACCACAGTACGTTACCAATTATCATCAATAAAAAAAACAAGAAGAGTATTTCAATCACAGTACTCCTTAGCCTTTTCTACGCCGGTTCCTCTTCGTCGTAATCAGTGTCGTCATCATCGTCATCGTCGTCTAAATCATCGTCATCATCGCCATTTTCTTGCTCTTCAGGTTCATCATCTATATCATCATCGTCATCGTCATCATCGTCGCCATTGACGTTTTGAAAAGGATGGTGTAGTTTAAAAATTTCTTTTAAAGACATATTACCTCCGGGATGGGTGTGTTATACAGACTCAACCATAGATTAAAAAAAATATTCCCACAATAAGATTTACATTTCAAGGCTGAATTGTTATGATGTGATTATACTGCGGGGCGTTGTTCTAGGTTAAAAAATCAAAGGGGAATATATGCAAAAACAGATCGATCATAACTACTTGGCATTTATAGCAACACAAGCGGCCCTTCAAGCTGGAGAGATCCTGCTGCAAGGCTTTGGTACCGAATATCAAATCACTTCTAAACCAGGAAGGCAGAATATTGTCACGCAGTATGACCATGCTTCTGAAAAATCGATCGTTGAGTTAATCCTATCACGTTTTCCCGACCATGTGATCCTGGCCGAGGAGAGTGGTCTATCGAAAGAAATCCGGAACGATGGTATTGTCTGGTTCATTGATCCATTGGATGGTACCAGCAACTTTGCGCATCAGGTTCCCCTCTTTACGATCAGTATCGCTGCCTATTTAGGAAATGAGGGATTATGCGGAATCATTTATCAACCAATAACAAAAGAACTTTTTATTGCTGTTAAGGGACAGGGGGCCTATCTCAATGGCAAAAAATTGAGTGTCACTCTTATTGAGAAATTGGAAGAATCGATGGTATTAGTCGGATTTCCTTCCGAGTCGACAAGGCATCCTACAATGGATATTAAAAACCTGGAAAAATTAAATCAGACAGGATCAACAACACGCAACCTTGGTTCAGCGGCATTAGGTCTAGCCTATTTGGCAGCCGGCAAGCTGGATGGATTCTGGATGAATAATCTCCACCCTTGGGACTGGGCAGCAGGTAAGATACTTGTTGAAGAAGCCGGTGGAAAGGTTAGCTCATTTTTTAATGCAGGAGAAATCTATTCCGCCCCTTCAAACATTCTTGGGTCTAATGGCAAATTGCACAAACAATTGCTTTCATTTATCAAGTAGTGTTAAAATCTTCATAAAACTTTCATAATTAGGTTTATTTATGCCAAGAACTCTTATTTTGTTTTTTCTTGCTTTAACTGCATATTTCCCTTTGCAAGCTACTCAGACAATTGACCTAGCGACGGTGATTGGACCCTATCAAGAAGTACATGATTCTGACTCAACAGATTATGCTTCCTGGCCGACTCCAATTGCCGTTGCTAGGTTTAATGATAGGGAAAAATACACCTCTACCCTTGCTTCGCTTGTGTATGTTTGCCGGCAGGAACTTGCGGAATTTAAAGACAAAGAAGACAACATTCAATTTAGCGATGAAGAAGTCGCTGTTTTGTGGGACCATGCTGCCCACTATCTTTACCAGACAGTTTTTTCTCTTCAAAGGACACATCACGAACTGATCTTCGAAAAAGCTTATCTCAGCTACTCTAAAGGGCATAAATCAACAAAAAAAGCTGAAGAGACCTATTTGCTTTTAGATGAGCTGTGGGCTGACGCCATCGAGAGCGAGGAAGACTATTACAAGCTGTTTGAAAAGAATGTTCCATTGAGGAAAAAATCGAACGACGATCAAGATCTAGAAAATAACAAACTCATCCCTGACACTATCAAACAATATATGCGACCTTTTCTTCTGCCTAAAACTCATCCAATGAAAAAAGTGATGGACTCACTATTCAGAAAGAGAGTCACCTACAATGAGCAAAAGTTCGTTGCGGCAGGATTTGATATCATTAGTAAGAGACCTCGCTCGTATGTCTATGTAGCGAAGCATTCTGAGCTTAACGGTTATGTTGTTAAAGTCTATATGGATACTGAAAAGCGATTGAAACAGTATACAGAAAGCTGGAACTGGCTTATCAAAAGATGTGTAGGAGCTTCTAAAATCAGAGCAATCATTAAAAAGCATGATTTTAAATACTTTAGGGTTGCAGATAAGTGGATCTATCCTCTTCCAGACAAGAATTTACCTCCCCAAGATGAAAAACACAAATTTCATCTGGCTGTATTGCTCGCACAAGATATGGACCTCATCGATTATAATGAGAACGTAGAAAAATGGAAAACAGTAGTGACTAAAGAAATGTTGCAAGAACTCTATTATATCATCACCCGTGCTAAAGGATCGAGCTACAGGCCAGATAACATCTGCTTCACCACAAAAGGCGATTTAGCCTTTATAGATACTGAATATCCAACAAGAGGTCCCGACTATTCTAGTATCAGACACTATCTTAGCCCTACTATGAAACGGTATTGGGATGGACTCATCAAGAACGGACTCAGGTAATTAATTCCGAATTTAACTATGAGTATACTACCAAGAAATAAAGATAATTGCCCCACATTGCTACTAGCTCCGATGGAGGGGCTGGGCGATGTCGTCTTCCGGAAAGCGATGGCAACGATTGGTGGATTCGATCAGGCATGCACCGAATTCTTGCGCGTGCCAATGAATGCTCATGTTCCCAGCCTCGCCAAGAAGTATAATCCTGAAGACACCTACCCTATTCCACAGGCAGCGCAGCTGATGGGATCTGATCCGGTGTTGATGGCAGAAATGGCTCAGGCTGTCGCCGAAAGAGGGGCGCCCAGGATCGATCTCAACTGCGGCTGTCCTTCAAATACCGTTACTGGCCGCGGGGCTGGCTCTAGTCTATTGAAAGATCCCGAGCTCCTCCATAAAGTTGCCAAAGCCATGGTCGATGCTGTCACTATTCCCGTCACAGCCAAGCTGCGTTCCGGATTCGAAGACACATCTCTCTTCAAGGAAAATATCCTGGCCGCACAGGAAAGCGGCATCAAGTTTCTCACGCTCCATCCACGTACCAAAGTAGACGGGTATGGACCGCCGGCTAAATGGGAGTATATCGCAGCAGCCAAAAGCCTCCTTAAAATTCCTTTGGTAGGCAATGGCGATATTTTGAATGTGGACGATGCCTTAAGGATGTTGAAACAGACCCAGTGTGATGCATTGATGATCGGCCGAGGAAGCGTTGCCAATCCTTTCATCTTCCATCAAATCAAGGCGCACTTCTCCGGGATCAAGTATGAGCCTAAGTGGGAGCAATTCCATCATTTTATCATGACTTTCTATCAAGGGATCATCCATCTTCCTGAGCGCAATCAGATAAACAAGCTGAAGTCGGTCTTTACCTGTCTTTTCAAGGCCTCGGAGACCTTGCAGTCCAAGCGACAGCAGATGCTAACCACAACTTATCAAGACGGCGCCGCATTCCTTAGCCACTGCATCCCTATCCTGAAAGATGACTGGCAATATTCTGCCTAAAATTTCAATGCAAAGGTTTGTGTAGGCTAAGTTCTGTCGATAATTTCAACGCAAAGGCGCAAAGAACGCAAAGGAATCTCGCAGGAACACAAAGAATACAAATAAAAAAAATAAAATAATATTCTTTTTTGTTCATTGGTAGTATGTTGAGGTACTACGAGACTCCTTTGCGTTCTTTGCGCCTTTGCGATTAAATTTGAGCGAGGGTTATATACCACGCATTCTCATTTTTCCATGCCGAAGGTGAAGGCGTACACCTGGATCCCTTTGGGTACATGCAGCGTCACTACATGGCGGCCGCCAGCTCCTTTCATGTCGATGATGTCATATTTGCGTGGCTCTTTAACATAGATTTCTCCTTTTTGATTCATGTCTGCTGTCTTGTTTTGGAGTGTGACAGGTTTATCATCCAGCTCGACAGTGACAGGCAAGGAACTCGCTCCCCCTAGGACAAGATAAACACGATTGGCCATAAAGTTGAGTGTCAGGGTAGATTCATTAGACTGGGAAATGATATATTCATCTTTGACTTCCCACTCCCCTTTCAGTCCCACTTTGTCCGTGCCGAGAGCTTCTTTGTAGGTATAGCGAACCGTGGTATTGGACTTGATTTTATTTTCAGAAGTATATGAATTCCCACGCTTATTTCCGAGATAGGTTTCTGGGGTCTCAGCAACAGCTGTAACTATCTCCGTTTTCATCGATGGTTCTTTCATCATGGACAAACCGAGTAGCGACCGTATTCCATTTTCAGTTTCGAGGTCACCTCCTTCGCCAAAGTGAAACTGTCTGATGATCCCATTTTGATCTATGAGGTAATGGGCAGGCCAATATGAATTGCTATATGCCTCCCAAGTGCCGTAGTTGTTGTCCAGAGCCACTGGATAAGTGATTTCAAAACGCTTCACCGCATCTTTGACATTGCCGAGATCCTTTTCGAATTCGAATTCTGGAGTATGGATTCCAATGACAACAAAGCCATCTTTATTGTACTTTGAATACCAATTTTTCAAAAAAGGGAGCGTCCTGATACAGTTGATGCAGCTATATGTCCAAAAGTCTACCAAGATCACTTTTCCCTTCAATTGCTCCATCGTCAACGGAGGCGAATTGATCCAGTCGGTGATGCCAACAAAGTTTGGTGCAGCTGCATACATAGGTAGCTGTTGATCTGTCACAGCAGCTACGGAATCTTCTCCAAAAGGGCCAGGACCAGGCGATGGAAAATTCGGATTGGCTGGCCGCAAACTTTTTAAGCGGTTTTCGACGTAGGCATTGTTCTCAATTTGCAGATTAGGCAGGACGTCCAACACTTTTTGCTGGAAGGCGACGTCCAGATTAAACGCAATGGCCACCGCCGTTAGGATCATAACGACTCCAAAGCCTTGGCGAATCCCCTCACCATGACTAACAAAGAATGGAAACGATGTCAGCGCTTTTTTTCCTGCTAATGTGATCGCAAGCAGCGGAACAGCAGATCCGATACTATAAGACAATGTCAGCAGCACAACTGCAAACGAGACTTTTTGCGTTGCTACCAACGCCGTAATTGCTGCTAGAATGGGTCCGGCACATGGAGTCCAGATGAGCCCTAAAGCCGTTCCAAGAAACAATCCGCTCCAGAACCCAGCCCCCTCAGGCCTTGTTTTACTTTGAAAATCTTCTCCTAGTTGCGCAACCCTTTGCGTTGCACGTGCAAAAAGTTCGCTAAAAGTCGGCAATACCATGATCAAACCAAAGAAGCCGATGATAAGGATGGCCACATAACGCAACACATTGCCCGATAAACCAAACGAACGGACCAAAGTTGTTAATGCCAAAGTAAAGAAGACAAAGCTGATGATCAAACCGATGATAACACCATAAGGACGTAGCCTTCCCCTACCGGCGCTGACAGATAATATGGCAGGCAGAACAGGCAAGACGCACGGTGATATGACAGTGGCGAACCCGGCCAGGAACGCAAACAACATCAAAATTAGCATAGCAACCCCTTTTTATGAGAAGGTAGCCATCTTAAAAATTATTTGCAACAAAGCATTGCCAGATTTCGACGCAACGGTACAAAGAAACAGAAGATGCAAAAGCCTCTCGCAGTATCCCAGTATCGCATTTTTTTAACACA
>JABDDC010000032.1 GCA_013287815.1 Chlamydiota bacterium | reverse complement strand
TTTTTGATGTCACGGACGCTGTTGGCATCGTGTTCGTAGGCCTTTTCGATCTTTTGTTTCTCTTCCTGAAGGAACTCCCAAATGGGCATTTCGTATTTGGTCTGGTCTTCAGCGTGCTCTTTTAATTGATCTGGGGTGATTTCCAGCTCATCAAAAAGTTGTTGATAGCGGTCATCGAGTGTTTCTACCTGGATAGAGAGTTCCTGCATGCGTAGCTGGGAAGCCGCAATCATATCCTTCAGTTTTTTCTCCAATAGAGCATTTTTTGACATAAAACCTCCAATAGTCTTCTGTTAAGAGAAGTAAACATTAATTATAAACTATTTTTGATATTTTTAAAAGCTTTTAATTTCACCCAAGAGAGCATAGCCCTGAGTGAAACGAAGGGCGTTTGATGATAGCCCATAGCTCCCGTTAGTCGCTATGGGCTATTCACCGGTCGCCCTCCGTTTCACTCAGGGCTCTTCATAATGCCTTTAGAAAGATGCGTAGAGCGATGTGCGTAAGACGTCGAAAGCAAACTACACTCTATTTTTTTTGGCGTAAGACATAAAAATCGCACTGCAAAGCAGCAGCACGATGACGCCAAGGGTGGCGTAGGTGGGGATGGGGTAGATGTCTTTGATGATCATTTTGAGGCCGATGAAGGCTAGGATGGCGGCGACGGCATCGTGGATGTAGTCAAATTTGTTCATCCCTTTTTCTAGGACGAAGAAAAGGCTTCTTAATCCTAATATCGCAAAGATATTGGATGTGTAGACAATAAAGGGGTCCGTGGTGATACCCAAGATGGCGGGGACTGAATCAAGCGCAAAAACAAGGTCGGCCGACTCAATCAGTAACAGCACCAACAGCAGGGGAGTGGCAAGCCATTTGGTGCCGGCCCAAACCCAAAAGGCTTGTCCGTGGTAGTCCTTGGTTGTTGGGACCATCTTGCTAAAGAGCTTGTAGACTTTACTTTCTTCAATCTTGAACGACTTCCCTTTGCTTAAGATCAGTTGGATACCGCTATAGATTAAAAAAGCGCCGAAGAGATAAAAAGCCCACGCAAAGTGGTGGACAAAGACGATGCCGCCCCAGATTAGCAGCCCGCGCATCACGATGGCGCCCATCACACCATAAAAAAGGACTAAGTGCTTGCAGGCGTCCGGTACTCTAAAGTGAGCAAAGATAATGAGGAAAATAAACAGGTTGTCAACGCTAAGTGATTCTTCCAGTAGATAGCCTGTCAGGAAGTTGACGGCAGGTTCAGCGCCCAGCTTTACATAGACCCATAAATTAAAAACTAAGGCTAAAGCAATCCAGCCTAAACAAGCAACTATCGAATCTTTTAAGGATCGGGGTTCTGGGTGCTTCCTGAACTGCCATAAGTCGATACCTAGCAGTACCAGTATGCAAACATTAAATACTATCCAGTGATATATCGTTATCATATTTGATCTTTGCGTTCTTTGGGCCTTTGCGTTAAAATTTAGGCGTTATTCTGCAGCCAGATAGCCTTGCTTAACTGTTTGGAAGATGTACTCCGCCCTCTTGTTGCGCTTGGTCCGCTTGTCACGGATTTCGTGGCTGCCGGGGAAGTTCTCCATGTCGATTTCGTCGCCAAAGTTGAGGAAGACAGGAGTGAACTTGGTTTCTCGTTTTTCTCCCAATTCTTTAAATACTTGTTTTGGTGGAGGCATGAGGTCATAAGTTTTGAGCGAGAGGGGATAAAAGTGGGTCGGCTTATCTGCCTGCCTGGCCATCAGGTAAAACATCTCTACACTTTGTCCATCAAAAGGGGCGACTTCGACAATACCTTCAGCATTGGGCCGGTCGCGTCCGCCGCTGGGCGCAACGTAAATGCAATGGCCTCCTTCGCTGAGGATTTCAGTCATCTTCTTCATGGTGCGCTGGTTATGATTCATTTTTTCTTCTTTGGTGTCGGGATCATGGGAGATGTGTTTCTTTGAATAGATACAGAGTAGGTTGCGTCCCATGCTCATCGGGACGGCCATAGGGTCGTTTACAACGCGGTGTCCGGCAATGAAAATCATTTCAGAAGCAAATTCAGGGTCGATTTTTTCCAGCAGCAGACTGATCACCTGCGGATCGGGTTCTGTCTGATGATTTGCCAGCAGGATGACATTTTCGCCCCGTTGGATCTGTCCGATCATCTTTTTAACATTGTCCAATCCATTAAGTTTCGACTTGTTAAAGTCGATTAAAGGCCTGATGAAATTGAGACCGAACTGATAAAAGTCAAATGGTTTGCGAATGCTTTGATGGAAGATATCGAATTTGTACGGCTTTTTTAACTGCTCAGTCACTAGTTCCAACAGCTTTTTGAAGTGGCTTTCAGCCTCA
Organism: Chlamydiota bacterium; assembly: GCA_013287815.1. GTDB lineage: Bacteria > Chlamydiota > Chlamydiia > Chlamydiales > Parachlamydiaceae > JABDDC01. Next base: position 18,347 of record JABDDC010000032.1, on the reverse strand, counting down.
GCGCGCTGTGTCGGATCGACTGCCTGAAAATAGCTGACAGATAATTCTTGAAAAAGCCTGGTGATGGTCGGATTCAGCCCTTTTTGCACATAGGGCTGCAAATCAATGGGCCCTTCACTCATCGCTAAACCTCGATCCGTTTATCGGTCACAGTCGAGTAGAAATGATAGTCGTTGAGATGCATCCTGTCATCGGTTTCAAAGACAAGCTGTGCGTTCTGCTCGTTAGCAAATTTTATCAGGTACTGCTTGTCGATGACGTTGAGGTATTTTTCCAGTTCGGGATGTACCACCAGCTTCAAGGCAAATTGTTCGTGGCATCCGATGATCTTTTTAAGGGCCCTTTCGATTTCAATCGAGATGCTCTCGTGCGACTTGATGATACCGCCGCCATTGCAATAAGGACAGCTGGTGAAAATGGTCTGTATCAGTGAGCCGCGGCTTCTTTGGCGGGTCATTTCGACAAGTCCAAATTCACTCATGCCCAGGATGGTGCACTTGGCTGAGTCATCTTTCATGCAGTCTTTCAATTTTTCCAACACACGCCTTTGGTTCTTCCTTAAGCGCATATCGATGAAGTCGCAGATGATCAAGCCTCCGATATTACGAAGGCGCAGCTGTCTGGCGATCTCCTCAGCCGCTTCGAGATTGATCCGGACGAGAGATTCTTCCACATCGGTCTTGCTGCCGCTGCTGCGGCCGGAATTGACGTCGATGGTGTACATGGCTTCTGTCTTATCGAAAAAGAGGTAGCCGCCGCTGGAGAGCCACATTTTCCGTCTGAGCGTCTTATCGATTTCACGGTCGACGTTGAAACGCTCGAACATAGGCACTTTATCACGATAATATTCGATCCGCAAGGCATGTTCATCTGCATAACGGCTATAAAGCTTTTTACAGTTTTGGTAGGTTGCATAATCATCGACCAGGATCCGGTCATATCTTTTGTCAATGGCGGTGATGACGGCTCGCTTAATAAGGTCAGACTCAGCAAAAAGCATGGTTGGCTCGGTTGACTTCTGGAAGTTATCCATGATGGTCTGCCAGTTTTGCAGCAGGTCATGAGCTTCAGCAATCAGCATCTCTGGCGTGGCGATGGCGCTAGCGGTACGGCAGATGAGTCCCATATCCTGCGGCATCTCAAAGGCGCGGATCAGCTTCTTCAAGCGCTCGCGGGCGGCGCGGTCTTCGATCTTACGGGATACGCCCCTGTGTGATGAGTTAGGGAGCAGTACCAGATAACGTCCAGCAATCGAAACGTTGGAAGTGAGGCGGGCACCTTTAGAACCAATCGGTTCCTTGACGACTTGGACAAGGACTGGCTGTTCAGGCTTCATCACCTGCTCGATATTGACGTTGGTCTTCGCTTCTTTTTCTTCCACATCATCGCTATCGAGGTCGAAGTCCATGTCAAAGAGCTGTTCAAATTTCTTGGTGTTCTCGACGATGTCTGAGATGTGGATAAACCCATTTTCCCCTTCACTGATGTCGATGAAGGCCGATTGGATGTTGTGAAGGATATTTTTAACGCGGCCGCGGTAGATATTGCCGGTGAGCTGCCTTTCCTTGCGTCTTTCTACTACTAGATCTATTAACTGACCATTTTTCAAGAGGGCATAGCGAGTCTCTTTCGACTCAATATTCAATAAAATCTCTGTCATTTCATTACCTTTATTATAGGATATGATCCATCGCAAATTTTGAAATCGTCAGGAGATGGAGTTCCGAGTGGAACTCGTAGGGGCTATACTAGGGCTTTGACGCTGCTGAAAACGCAAAATTTCAACGCCCCGCAGTATACACAAACAGCCCTCTTTGGGGCTAATTTTTAGCTCATGACTCTCCTGCACAAAATTTAAGATGAGCCTAGATTATTTAGTTTAAAGGATATAATGGTTCTTTGCCAGAGAAAAATAGCAGGGAATGATATTGGCATAGAAAGGGTTTTTTGCTATTATATTGCGGGGCGTTGAAATTTTGCGTTTTCCGCTGCGTGAAAGCTCTCGCGGTTCGATGATCCTCGACGGGTTCTGAAGTGTGCAAGGTGAGTATGAAGTTCAAGTTATCCATTATCTCCTTATTTTTATTAATAAACTATTCTCTGTATGCTTACGAGTTAGCTATCTGTGCTATATTTTGCGACGACGCCAGATATCTATCGGAATGGATTGAATTCCATCTTAATCAGGGTGTGGAGCACTTTTATCTCTACGATAACTTAAGTAGAGATAATCCGATGCTATATCTCAAAAAATATGAAAAGGTCATCACCTACATTCCCTGGTTTAAATCATACAACGACCTTAGGCAATGGAATGACATCCAATGCAGTTCATATATGGATTGTATTAAAAATTTTGCTATTGAAAATAAGTGGGTTGCCTTCATCGATACGGACGAATTTTTGTTTTGTCCGAAGGGGGGAAAACTAACCGAATTCCTGAAAGAAAATGAAAATTTCCCCGCCATAGGGGTCAATTGGATTATCTACGGCACCTCCAATCTGAATGTTCCCGCTGGGGAAAAACTGACCGACTACTTAGTCTGGCGGGCTCCCACTGAATATGACGGGGAAAAGCAGGGCAATAGGCACATAAAGACTATCGCTCAAGTCAAATACGTCAAGAAAATCGATAATCCTCACTTCTGCTTCCTTCACAATCAGATGCAATCAGCCGACGAAAATGGGAATCCGATCCATGAAGCCCGTTCGGACTATGTGTCGGTCAATAAGATCCGGATCAACCATTATTGGTCCAGGGACCTCATTTTCTTTTACAGTATTAAATTACCTCGGAGGCTCCGTTGGGGGAATGATTGGGACAATCAGGTTCAGATTGAAAAAGAGCTAAATGCAGTTTATGACCCGATTTTGTCATCACTAAAATAGTCTTTGTATTTAATTTTTAGGTGTTGTTTGGATTTTGTTGGCAAAAAACCTTAGTTGCTGTAAACTGGATTCCTTTAGCAGTCTTTGGAAAAATGGAAGAAGAATTTAAAATTTATGTAGACCAGCTTCGTGAAGGCCAGGAAAAAGCCATTAGCGAGAGCTATGATCCACAATTTCTGGATCTTCATGAATCTGATTTAGATTTCAAGAAAAATATTGAGCTTAAAGGGGTTGCATACACAGCTGAAGATGAACTCATCTTGCATTGGAACATTCGTGCCGAAGCTTTGGTTGCTTGTTCCATTTGCAATGAGAAAGTGCCCGTAGATATAGTCATCGACAATTTCTACCATAGTGAGCCTACCGGAGAAATTAAGGGCGCTGTATTTAATTTTAAGGACTTGCTGCGCGAGACAATCTTATTGGAAGTCCCTACGTTTGTTGAATGCAATGAAGGTCAGTGTCCAAAGCGCAAGGAAGTAGACAAGTATTTAAAGAGATCTTCCGATAACAAGTCGATCGAAGATGAAGGTTATCAACCCTTCGCCGATTTGGAATGGAAACCATAAATTTAGGAGAAATTATCATGGCAGTGCCACGTAATCGTAATTCAAATGCACGCAAAAATTCAAAGCGTTCCCACCATGCAAAAAAACCCAAGTATGCGACTGTTTGCAGCCACTGCAACACACCTCGTCTGCCGCATACCGCCTGCTCGAGCTGCGGCGCCTATCACAATACGCCGCCTGCTGCTAAGGAAGCTTAAGAAGTCTGAAGAGAGCGTTATCCTGCCTCTAGTTAAAATTTCTCATTTGGACCTGCGCCAAAGCTCCCGGGGTTGAGCAATCGCTCAACCCCGAGGCTTTGACGCGGTCCAAATGTGAAATTTTAACTAGAGGTTGGTATATACCCTTGCGCATCGGAATCGATCTTATGGGAAGCGAAAGCTCCCCAAGCATCCTTTATGAAGCTGTCAAACAGGCTGCTGAAGAGCTCCATGACGTCACCTTCATTGTTCTTGCCACCCAAAAAGTCATCGATTCGATCTTAAGCCAGTCAGACAACTTCAAGCCTGTCGCACGCATTGTCTTCCACGTTGTAACCGATGTGATCGAGACGTCTGATGAGCCTATTGTAGCGATCCGGCAGAAGAAAAATTCCTCGCTGGTCGTTGGCCTGCGTCTTCTGAAAAAACACTTTATCGACGGATTTATCTCTGCCGGCAATACCGGAGCCTACATCGCCTGCGCGGCGCTGACCCTTCCGCTGCTGCCGGGAATCAAGCGTCCTGCCCTCCTGGCAACGATGCCGACGAAGACCGGAGAAGTTGCTGTCATTGATGTGGGAGGGAATGTCTCTTGTAAAGCTAATCACCTCATCCAGTTTGCCCTGATGGGTGCAGCCTATCAACGGTGCAACCAGGGAATCAAATCTCCCAAAATAGGACTCCTTAACATCGGCGTCGAATCGAAAAAGGGAACCTCGTCTGTGCGTGAAGCCTACCAGATTCTTCAGGAAAAAAACACTGCCGGCCATCAGTTCATCGGCAATGTTGAAGGGAGAGAAGTTTTTCAAGGGAAGGTTGATGTCCTGGTCACCGACGGATTCACCGGGAATATTTTGCTTAAATCGGCTGAAGGGATGACCTCGTTGCTGATTGAACAGCTGCGCCATGCCCTTAAGGATATTCCCAAAGAACAAAAAGAGTCTATCCTGCAAGACATCAAGTACAACTTCGATTATCAGGAATATAGCGGAGCCATTGTTTGCGGCGTTGATTGCGTCGCCATCAAATGCCACGGCAAAACATCGACAAAAGGGCTCCTCAATTCTATTCGGGGGGCTGTCACGCTCGTCCACAACGGATTCATCAGTCAGATCAAAGAGCAACTGCAGGGCTGAGTGCAATTTGGGGTCAGACCCCGAATTGCAATTTGTCGATTAGTTGAGCTGCTGCATCCTAAGAGCGAGGGTGGTGTGGACGGTTTCGACACTAGAATTTTTAAATTGGAGGGAGGGCTCGAACGTGATTTTGATCTTGGAAAAAGGACGGGGGAGGCGGAGGGCATCCCATGTATTCAGGCACCAGTATTTGGAGGCGGTCCAGTTAAAGGGGACGACGTGGGCGCCTGATTCGGCCGCAGCGAAGGCAGCACCTGGTTTCATCTCGTAGCAAGGACCTCGGGGTCCATCGGGTGTGATGACGATCACATCATTTTCATTTTTGAGATGGCGGATGAGGGTGCGGAGGGCCTGGTGGCGGTTGTTGTGGGATACCCTTATGGTTTTGCCGCACTTGAATGAGTGGATCACTTTGCTGAGTATGTCGCCGTCGCGGCTGTTGCTGACGAAAGCTGTATAGGTAAACTGGGGAGCCAGAGTGGTCAGGATAAAGGGGGCAATGGCTAGTCTGTTATGCCAGAAAAGGAGGAGGCATTTTTCCTTTGAAGCCAGATTGCAGAAACAGTCGAGCCCTTCCACTTCCCATTTACAGGTCATGAGAAGGAGACGGATGATTATTTTACCTACTTGTGCTGCAATGTAATTGAAAAGTCGTTTCATCAAAGGATTTCCTGGATCGCTTTGGCAGCGGTCTGCCGGGTAGGCATCCTGCCCAGACGATGTTGCAGAGCTTTGCAGTCAAGGATAATATCGGACCGTTTTGCTGAGTCGTCAAGGATCTCCTTAGTCTTTTGGACAATAGGGACGGCCTTGAGGTTTCTGCCTATGACTTCAGGAAAGATTTCTTTTTGCATGATGATATTGACGATACAGTAGTAGGGGAGGCGAAGGCGCAAATAGTATTTAGCGATGAGATAGTTGAATTGAGAGAGGTTATAGATGACAACAGTGGGTGTATGATGGAGGGCTAGCTCAAGAGTGACTGTTCCCGATTTAGCAATGGCAGCCTTGCAATCACGCATGAGCTCATAGCTATATTCTGGAGGAACTAAAAAGATATCCTCGTCCCTAATAAGTTCCAAAAGGGATCCCCTAAGATTCTCATGGGCGCAAGAGATAGCAAAGGAAGTCTGCGGCCATTTTTTCTTGATTTCTTTAACCGTTTCCAGCAGCAGCGGTACATGCTGTACAATTTCTCCGGGCCGGCTGCCGGGAAAGAGGGCAATCAACTGTTCTGTCGAGGGGATGCCGCACATTTTGGTCCAGTCTTCTCGATAGTGGTGTTGATGAATGTTTTCGACCAGCGGATTGCCAATATACCGGACTTTAAGAGGAGAATGTGCGAAGAAGGAAGCCTCGAATGGAAATATTGTCAAAAGCAGGTCGAGGGTGTCTGACATAGTCTTGATGCGGCTTTTGCCATGGGCCCAGACAGTCGGGCAGATGTATTGGACAATCTTCCCCCGGTATTTCTTTTTGCGGAGCGCTTTGGCAAGGCGGAGGTTGAATCCGGGATAATCGATCAGGATGACGCAATCGGGATTTTGCTGCAGAATGGCATCCCGAACCTTGTAGAACTGTTTGTAGAGCTTGGGCAAGTTCAGGATGACATCGGAAAATCCCATCACCAGGAAATCTTCCATCTGCAAGATCGATCTCATGTGTTGGACACGCATCAGCGGACCACCCACACCGGTGAAGGTGCAATTGGGGGATTGATTGCGCAAAGCTTCCATCAAACAGCTGCCGTGGAGATCGCCGCTTGCCTCGCCGGCGAATATGAAGTAGTTAATCATATGAATTTGCTGCCGTTTTAGCTTTATGCATCAGCATCAGGTTTCTAATATAAGGTGCCAGGCCGACCAGCGGGCCGATCAGGTTGACGAGATCGCCTAAGTGGAGAAAGTAGACGATCGAGAAAAGTGCGCCTACAAGGCTGATCCACCAGAATGAAAGGGATAGCTCGCTTTTTTGCTCTTTTTCGGCAATGAGCCACTGCAGCCAAAAACGACTGGAAAATAGCAGGTAAGCTACTGTCCCCAGCATATGCCAGAAAAAGGAAAGGTCGGCATGAGGAGCGGATTGCCATGGTGCGATGGGCGTTCTGAACCAGCTTTCATCAGGTTGGAAAAAATAGAAAGCGGCGGTGGTGAGGGTAGAGGTGGCAGCAAGAAGGACGATTACTGCATTGAATGAGAGCCACTTACTTTTGTCTTGCATGAGGTTGAGGTTGCGCCAAGAGATGACCGCATTGCAGGTCTGTACAATGCAAATATGGTATTGCACCTGGATAAAGCTATGGATGGCCAAGAGGATGTTTCCGGTTAAGGAAAAGATCCAGAAGGAGCGGTGGACCACACTTTTTTGCGATAGCTCACTTTCGAACCATTGGACGATGAATCGAGCTCCAAAAGCAATGGCAGAAAGAAAACCAAGCGGATATAGTATGGTGCGCCATTCTTCCAAAGGAACCTATTTTTCGATTTGGTAGTTTAAATGTCGCTTCTTCATCCACCGTACCGCCCAGAGGTCTGCCAGTGTATTAAATGAGCGGTTAAAGATGTTGTAATTGCTTTTTCCCTTGACCCTTTCACGGTGGTTGACCGGAATTTCTTTGATGCGGAATCCTTCGATTACAAATAAAGCAGGGAGAAAACGGTGCATGCCGTTGAACATTTTGATTTTGTTGAAACACTCACGTCGGAAAACCTTCAATGAGCAGCCGCTATCCTGAACACCATCGTCGCATAGCCATTTCCGGACGGCATTGGCCGCTTTTGAGACCATCCTTTTACTGAGTGTATCTTTCCGTTTTTGGCGTATGCCGCAGACTAGGTCGCATGACGGGATCAATTTAAGCAAGTTTGGGATGTCGGTCGGGTCATTCTGCCGGTCGCCGTCGAGTGTGATGAGGAATTCACCTTTAGCCGCCCTGAAGCCGGCATCGAAGGCACTCGACTGCCCGTAATTCTTTTTGAAGAAGATTGGTCTCATATAAGGTTTTTCTTTGGACAACTTTTGCAATACATCCCGTGTCCGGTCTGTCGAGCCATCATCCACGCAGATCAGCTCCCACTGGTTGCCTAGCCGTTCCATTACAGGCTCCAGCTCCTGAACAAGCTCGCCGATATTGCTTTCTTCATTTTTAAGTGGAATGATAACTGAATATTTCATTGTCCTTTAACCTTTCCCTTTTATTTTTAGCTTTTCACCCTTCGCCTTTTTTTAGTGTTTTCTTCTGCGCCCATGGGGATGGTTATGGTGGTGCTGTCGGTGACCTCCATGGTGGAGGTGTTCGCGGTAGTGATTGCGAATCGTAGAGTAGGTGTCGACCAGCTTTTCGTTGACCAAAGCCCGCAGCTTGAAGAATATTAAGGCTAGCTCAAAGTCTTTGTGGCGGAACATCCTTTCATGGTGAGTCCTTTTACCTGACAATGGTGTGAGTCGATACTGTCCAACGATGATTGCGATCATCATGGCACTGATACGCCTTGGAAAATGGGTGAACATTTCTGTTAATATCCTCTTGACCAACTCAGATGTGAGGATAGTGATCTCTCCAAGGTGCGGCATTCTCTTTTTGCTTAGATATTGCATGTCTAACTCTTGTTCCAGCAATGTGTAGACTAGACACGAAGATAAAACTGCTCGGTCCAAGGTGTTCTTACCCTTATGTTTGTATAATTTGTCGACGACGCTCAGGTAATGGAAAACCTCTTTACCGACGGGTGTATGGATAAAACGAGTCAGACTAGGAAACAAAATATTTAATATGTTATGCTCTGCCAGCAAACGGAAAAATGGCTCGGCTGCTCCCGATTCCAACATGCGTAAAATCTCTTCCAGGATGCGCGCTTGCGAGCTTTTTCTGATTTCTTCGATGCAGGGAGCCACAGCATTTTTTGTTTCCTGATCAATTTTAAATCCAAAGCGGGCCTGGAATTTGATCAGCCGCAAAATGCGCACCGGATCTTGTCTGAAACGGACTTCTGGCATGCCGATAGTTTTAAGCACGCCTTTATGGATATCATCCCAGCCGCCTACAAAATCGATTACAGAATGGTTAGATGAATCATAAAATAAGCCGTTGATAGTGAAGTCGCGTCGCAAAACATCTTCTTCAGGCGTTCCCCATTCGTTGTCATGGACAATCAGGTCATCAGCATTTTCACCTGAACGGAAGGTAGACACTTCAAAGATTTTAGGACCGAAGCGTACATGGGCCAGACGAAACCTGCGGCCAATTAAAATACAGCGGCGCTGGAAGATTTTTTTAATCTCTTCAGGAAGAGCGGAAGTAGAGATGTCAAAATCTTTGGGAACTCGTTTGGTTAAAAGGTCCCGGACGCTGCCTCCCACAAGGTAGGCAGTGTGGCCAGCGTTGCGCAGGCTTTCAAGGACAAAAAGAGCATCAGTATCAATTAATGCTGGATCAATATCGGTATCTTCTACAAAATAAACTTTAGGCTTCACTCAACTATCTCTCCGGCAATAAACCAATACGACATCATAACGTCTTATTCGATTGGAATCAACAGAAAAATGCGTGGTTTCTGCCGTCATCTGTCATCTGTTTGCCTTTGTGTCCTTAATTAGTTGATGTTCTTTCAGTATCACTTCATATAACCAGGAGAATAACGCAAGATATTTTTTTAGGAAAGAACTTGAGCTTCATACTGTAGTTGATACGATTGCCGGTATCTGCATTGCCCTGTTGACCAAAACCTTAGATCGTGGATTAGGTATCGGTCTAGCAGTAGGCGCATTAATTGGTAGAATCTATTATGACCATCAAAGATGTAATAAGTATCAGTCGCATAAAGAAATGTTCTTAAAAGCTGCCTGGTGGGCACCATTATTAATTTGCAGGTCATTAGGTTACGCTGCCTGCAGGATATAGAAATAGCCTCATTTCTCCTTTACATATAGGGTAAAAACAGTTATTTTTTAGCCAAAAAGGGATAAGAATGAAAAAGGCTGTAATGAAAGTTTTTGGGACTGACGGAGTGCGGGGACGCGCCAATATTTCGCCGATGGTACCCGAGATTGCCTTGGCATTGGGTCGCGCAGCCGGCAAGCTGCTGGCCAGCAAGACAGACAAGGCTCGAGTGGTTATTGGGAAGGATACACGACTGTCATGCTATATGTTTGAGAACGCATTGATCGCAGGTTTATGTTCGATGGGAGTCGACACGTTAATGGTTGGTCCTTTGCCGACACCTGGTGTTGCTTTTATCACTCGCGCCTACCGGGCCGATGCCGGCATTATCATCTCTGCTTCGCATAACCCCTATTACGATAACGGCATCAAATTTTTCGATTCGGAAGGGTTTAAGCTGCCCGATGCCTGGGAAGCCGAGATGGAGGAGATGATCACAAAAAATGACTTTCAGGACTCTCTTCCGGCTGCTGATCAGATCGGAAAAAATACGCGTGTCAGCGATGCCGATGGACGCTATATCGAATTCGTTAAGGCGACTTTTCCAAGGGGATTGAATCTCAAAAACCTGACTATCGTATTAGACTGCGCCAATGGTGGAGGCTATAAGGTAGCCCCTTTGGTTTTCCGTGAACTTGATGCCAAGGTACATACTTATGGAGTTCAGCCCAACGGCTTGAATATCAACCTCGATTGCGGATCGATGCACCCTGAGACAGTTCAGAAAGGGGTAATCGAACACCGTGCCGATGTGGGTGTTGCCTTGGATGGCGATGCTGACCGGGTAGTAATGGTCGATGAGAATGCCCAGATAGTAGATGGCGATACGATGCTAGCTATTTGTGCACGCGATATGCAGAGGCGCGGCCTATTGAAAAATAACCGGGTCGTTGGCACTGTGATGAGCAACTTTGGTTTTATTAAATCCATGGAAGGGCTGGGCATAGAAGTGATCCGTTCACAAGTGGGCGACAGGTATGTGATCCAGGATATGTTGGAGAACGAGGCTAACCTCGGTGGCGAACAAAGCGGACATGTGATTTTCCTGGATCACAACACAACGGGCGATGGACTCGTCTGCGCGCTGCAGGTGCTGCGCATCATGATTGAAAGCGATTCTAAACTATCTGATCTGGCTTCGTTTGTGCAGCGTTATCCACAGACCCTCGTCAACGTCAAGGTCGGTTCTAAGCCTCCTTTAAATAATCTTAAAGAAGTGCAAAATGCCATTGTCCAAGTTGAAAAAACTTTAGGCGACAGCGGCAGGGTATTGGTCCGTTATTCCGGAACGGAAAACATCTGCCGTGTGATGGTAGAAGGAAGCAAACAAAAGCAGGTGATCCAATTAGCAAATACGATTGCAAGTGCAATCAAACAAGAAATAGGACAATAAAGATGTGCGGTATATTTGGATATGTAGGCAAAAAAGACTCTGTTAAAACTGTTCTGGAAGGGCTGCACCGTCTGGAATACCGCGGCTATGATTCGGCAGGTATTGCAGGAGTGAAAGATGGGAAGATCCAGTATGCCAAAGAGGTGGGCAAGGTGTCAATTCTCGAGCAAGAGGTGAAAAAAATTGACCTAAAGCTTGATTTGGCGATTGCCCAGACCCGTTGGGCAACGCATGGCAAGGTGACAAAGATCAATGCCCATCCACACCTAGACATGAAAAATAGTTTAGCCCTGGTTCATAATGGGATTATTGAGAATCACGAAATCCTGCGAAAACGACTCAAAGATAAGGGAGTTAAATTCCTCTCGGATACAGACACGGAAGTGATTGCCCATCTTATTGCCGGCTACTATGAAGGGGATATCCTGAAGGCCGTGCAGAAGGCTGTGCTGGAATTGAAGGGGGCTTATGCCATTGCTTTAGTTCATCAAGATTTTCCTGATCAAATCATCGCTGTCGCACATGAATGCCCTCTTGTGATTGGTATCGGCAATAATGAGGCATTCATATCATCCGATCCGAATGCCTTTGCTTTTTACACACGGCAAGCTATCTACCTATCCAATGCAGAGATCGCAGTCATCAAAGCCGACAGTCAGCAGGTTTACAATGCCGAGAAGGAGATAGAAAAAGAGAGCCAGCTTTTGGATGCCAGCGGCGCCGCTGTCTCGAAAGGAACTTACGAGCATTATACCCTGAAAGAAATCTTCGAGCAGCCTCAGGCCATCCGCAATGCCCTTCTGGCTCGATTCCTGCCTGAATATGGGACTTCTATTTTCGAAGAATTGAATCTGAATACGCTCGATTTATTGACAGTCGAAAAGATTTTCATTTTGGCCTGCGGCACTTCATGGCATGCCGGCTATGTCGGCGCTTATATGATTGAGGACCTGGCACGGATTCCTACTCAAGTAGAGATATCATCAGAGTTCCGTTATAAAAATCCGATTGTGCCACCCGGTGCCCTTTTCATCGTCATCAGCCAATCAGGCGAGACTGCCGACACTATTGCTGCCATGCGTGAAGTCAAAGCCAAAGGGGGTCGTGTATTGGCTCTTTGCAACGTTCAAGGGTCTACCATTGCTCGTGAAGCCGATTTTACCATTTACTTAAAGGCAGGAACTGAAATTGGCGTCTGCTCAACCAAGGCGTTCACCAGCCAGGTTATTGTTTTGTCCCTTTTCACCCTTTTGCTGGCGCGCATGCGCCACATGAGCAAACCGGAAGGTCAAGAGTTTCTAAATGCACTAGTGAAGCTTCCTGATCAGGTTGAGACAATTTTGAACCAGGCATCTTACATTGAAGAGCTGGCCAAGAAATACGCCCGCTACGAGAACTTCTTCTTCATTGGCAGACGATATATGTTCCCAACTAGTCTGGAAGGAGCTTTAAAGCTCAAAGAAATCTCATACATCAATGCTAATGGATATCCCGCCGGTGAAATAAAGCATGGCCCCATCGCATTGATCAATGAAGATTGCCCCACTATAGCCCTCTGTGCTAATCGTCAAACCTTTGACAAACTAGAAAGTAACCTAATGGAAATAAAAGCACGTAATGGAAAAATCCTGGCTATTGCCGAAGAAGGTCAAGAAGATATTGCCAGGATTGCCGATGACGTGATTTATGTTCCTGTCTCCATGGACCCTGTCGCTCCCGTTCTCACCACCATAGTCACACAGCTATTTGCCTATTATGCAGCTAAGGAAAGGGGAGCAGACATCGACCATCCGCGCAATTTAGCGAAGTCAGTCACAGTAGAATAAGATGAAAAGGATGAGGGGGAAGTTTTGGATTTTCATCCAACATCCTTCATCCCTCATCCTTTATTAACTATTGTCCGAAATAGACACCACCGGCGGGTGTGGATACGCCCACGCCGCCACCGTTGTCATAATAACCGGAGTTATATGGATAATAGCCATTATCGTAATACGAGTAGCCGCCATCATAGCCTGGAGAAGCGTTGATGTAGACATCTGGTCCGTAATAGCCGTAGCCGCCACCCCAGTAACCGTCTCCATAATAGCCGTGATGATTCCAGTCACCATGACCGCCATCCCAGTGGCCGCCATGGCCGCCGTCCCAGTGGCCACCGCCACCGCCACCCCAGTGACCGCCACCACCACCACCATGTCCTCCGCCACCGCCATGATCTGCAGAAAGATTGCTAAAGCCGAGAACCATTACGCTTAATAAAGCAGCCGACGCGAGTAATTTTAGATAACGATACATAAACCCCTCCTTTTTTAGGTTCTTTATTCCTAATCTTTAGATAAAGGAACATTCTTTAAATTGCAACCATCATGCCAACTTTAAATTGCAACTTAGAGTCTAATTCCGTATTCCTAACCCTTCTAACTTCATTATATATATAAACAAATATTTTGCAAATATATTTAAATTTTTTATTTTATATTGCGGCGGCTAGCCTGGAAATGTTCGATCACAGGGGGGCCAAATTCTTTCATGAGATCGAAAATTTGGCAATAGGCAGGGGGGAGATGTATCAGATTGAGGTTTAAGTCGTTAGACTGTTCTATCACATATTGCAGTACTTTTTGATCCCAAACGAGAGGAAATTCGAACAGGTAGGCGATCCACCGTTCGATGATTTCCATTGCTTTGGCATTATTGGCGAAATAGAGTGTACCACCAAGTAATTCATGTCCGAATTTTTCAAGATAGACCACGCCAACATCCCCCTTGAAGGTATTGAAAAAGGAAGGAGGCTGTTGGACAATGGCATCGGCATCGACATAGATGACATCTTTGGGGAAATGGCGGTTTAACATTTGTTTAATGAAGTAGGGTTTAAAATGAACATTGGCTTGATGGTTACCTAAGTCGGGGATAGCAGTAAGCTCATAGGGAAGATTGAATTTTTTTAAACTGGCTTCCAGTTTTTTAACATCTTCCTCATAAAGAGTATTGACCGTGTAATAAGCGCAGATGACATAAGCCATAGTTAGTCGAAGAGGTTATTTACAAATGATTGAGAATCAAAAGGTTGCAAATCATCAATGGCTTCGCCGATACCGATGAATTTGACAGGGACTCCGATTTCCCTTTGGATTGACACGACGATACCTCCCTTGGCGGTGCCATCAAGTTTGGTGAGGATGATGCCAGTGATGGGGGTGAATTTGTGGAAGTGTTTGGCCTGGTCAATGGCGTTTTGTCCGGTGGTGGCATCGAGTACTAAAAGAGTTTCGTGAGGGGTACCTGGAGAGGCTTTTTGGCATGATCTGCGGATTTTTTCAAGCTCTTGCATGAGGGGCGTTTTAGTGTGCAGACGGCCGGCGGTGTCGATGATGACCGTGTCGCATTTACGGGATTTGGCGGCCTGGATCGAGTCGAATGCGACAGCAGCGGGGTCACATTTGGGAGCGCCTTTGACGATGTCAATTTTCAGTCTGTCTGCCCAAATTTCTAGTTGCTCCATGGCCGCAGCTCTGAAGGTGTCAGCAGCGCCAACGAGTACTTTTTTGCCGTTCTGAGTCAGCAGATTGGCTAATTTTGCAACGGAGGTGGTTTTACCGTTGCCGTTGACGCCTACGATGAGGATTACTTGGGTTGTGCCGGAAGGGACTTCATTCAATTGCGGTGGATAACGGTTCAAGAGCTCTGTCAGGTATTTACGGATAGCATCGAGATAGTCATCTGTTTTTAGGGAAGGGTTTTGTTTGTACAGCTCACGGACCTTGTCAGTTAATTCCGTAGCGGTCTGAACGCCGAAGTCGGCTTCATATAAAAGCTGCTCCAATTGTTCTAAGGTATTTCCATCGATTTTTCCGGAAAAGAGCGACTTGATTTTTCCACCCAGGAGCGACCGTGCCCTAGAGAGAGCCGCTTTGACCTTGTTATAACTTGACTTTAAAAATTCAAGAACCATGATGCCTCCATAACTGGAATTAGGAGTATGTACTTCTTAGTTCAGTCTATAAAAAAAGCTTAGCATAGAAAAAGAAAAAAGGCGAAGATAAAAAAAGGAAAATTCCGAATTTATTTTAGCTCCAAAGGAGAAAGATGAATACTCATGAGTACCAGGCGAAAGAGATTTTGAAGAAGTATGGCATCGTTGTGCCCGATTTTGCGGTGGTTACTGCTTTAAGCGATGTGGATAAAATCCTGAAGGAAAAAGGATGGAATACTGCTGTTGTTAAGGTGCAGGTCCATGCCGGCGGCAGGGGCAAGGCGGGCGGGGTGAAATTCGCCAAAAGCCCGCAAGAGATCTCTGCTTCAGCCAAGGAACTTCTAGGGAAGAAAATCGTCAATCAGCAGACCGGACCCGAAGGTTTAGTCTCCTACCAGTTATTATTGTCAGAGCCGGTCGACATCGCCAAGGAATTGTACCTGGCTGTCACTGTCAGTCGTGAAAAAAGGAAAAGGGTGCTGATTGCTTCTCCGATCGGTGGAATCGATATTGAACAGCTTGCAGAAGAAAATCCGGAAAAAGTTCTGATCATCACCATCCCTTCGGACGGCTGCTTGCACTCATATCACTATTTAAGAATAGCAAAATTCATGGGATGGGGGGGAGAGTTAGCTGAGCAAGGGCAGCAAATCGTTAAGAATCTGATCAAAGCTTTTATTGAGACTGATGCGACCATGTTTGAAATTAATCCGCTGGCAGAAACCAAAGATGGAAAGTTGACAGCGCTGGATGCCAAACTCGTGATTGACGACGACGCCTTATTCAGGCAGCCGGAACTTAAAGGGATGTTCGATCCGCACCAGATGTCTGAGCAAGAAGCGCAGGCTCATCAGCTTGAACTGGCCTATGTTTTACTCGATGGCAATATTGGCTGCATGGTCAATGGAGCCGGCTTGGCGATGGCGACGATGGACATCATTAAGACATATGGAGGTCTGCCAGCCAACTTTTTGGATGTTGGGGGCGGTGCATCGAAGGAAGAAGTGGCAGAAGGATTTAAGATTATTTTATCTGATCCCAAAGTGAAGGCGATCCTCATCAATATTTTTGGAGGGATCATGAATTGCGCCACATTGGCAGAAGGGATTGTCGCAGCTGCCAAGGACTTGGAAATCGGCGTCCCTCTGGTCATCAGGATGGAAGGGACCAACGTCGAACAGGGAAGGGAGATACTGGCTAAGTCCAAGCTCAATATTCAGATAGCGAAGACGTTGGACGATGCAGTAAAATTAGTCACGCAGAAAAATTAAATACAGAGATACCTATGTCGATATTAGTGAATAAAAATACACGGGTGATCACACAGGGGATCACAGGCAAGACAGGCCGTTTTCATACTGAACAAGGAATGCTGTATGCTCCCACCTATGTCGGCGGGGTCACTCCCGGTAAAGGTGGAGGAGAGATTCTTGGCCTCCCCATCTTCGACACTGTGCAGGAAGCTAAAGAGGCAACCAATTGCAATGCCTCACTGATATTTGTACCGGCTCCTTATGCTGCTGACGCCATCCTCGAAGCCGAAGAGGCTGGCATTCCTCTGATTGTATGCATCACTGAAGGAATCCCAATAAGCGATATGCTTCGTGTCAGCGCAGTTCTCAGAAATAGCACCACAAGCCGTCTGATCGGTCCCAACTGCCCCGGCGTTATCACACCCGGTGAATGTAAAATGGGGATTATGCCCGGCTACATTCATCGAAAAGGGGACATCGGCATTGTCTCCCGTTCAGGAACTCTCACCTATGAAGCTGTTTGGCAGATCACCTCGCTTGGTCTGGGGCAGTCGACCTGTGTTGGCATCGGCGGCGATCCCTTAAACGGGACTAACTTCATCGATGTCCTTGAAATGTTTCAGGCTGATCCACAAACTAAAGCTATTATGCTCATTGGAGAAATCGGCGGCAAAAGCGAAGAAGAAGCTGCCGACTGGATTAAACGGCACTGCACTAAGCCTGTGGCTGCCTTCATCGCCGGACAGACTGCTCCCGCAGGAAGGCGCATGGGCCATGCCGGAGCAATTATTTCTGGCAATCAAGGGACCGCTTCGAGTAAGATAGAAGCTCTCAGGTCAGCCGGTGCAGTGATTGCTGAAACTCCGGCTGAAATGGGGCAGGCGATTCTAAATGCAATACAAGTGATAAAATGATTTCGATTCCGGGAAAAATCCCCGTCCACATCTTTCCGTTCTTCTGGCTGCTGATCTTCATGATCGGCTGGCTGAACACAGGCAATATTGCTGAAATGGCCATCTGGGCCGTTGTGATCCTTATTTCCGTTTTAGTCCACGAGTTTGGCCATGCCCTCACGGCGGTGCTGTTTGGTCAGACGGCTGAAATCAGTCTCGTGGGATTGGGTGGTGTCACCAGTCGCCGCGGACCCGAACTGCCTAAATGGAAGGATTTTTTAATTGTCCTGAACGGCCCTATAGCAGGATTTATTCTATTCTTTCTCTGTTTATATTTACTGCCCTTTGCTAGCAAAATGCAGAATAAGGTGTTGGCCTATTCACTGGAAATCGCCATCAACGTCAACCTCTTCTGGACTGTGATAAACCTCCTGCCTGTCTTGCCGATGGACGGTGGACATCTTTTACGCATCACCCTGGAAGGGATATTTGGCTTCAAGGGAGTTAAAATAGCCCTTTTTGTCAGCATGGTGCTAGCTGCGGTACTGGCACTATTATTCTTTTCAATTTCACAAGTGCTGGTCGGTGCCCTGTTCTTGATGATGGGTTTCGAAACTTATCGGTCCTGGTCCGAAGCCAGAGCCCTTGCACCGGAAGATCACGATATCGATCTGCAACACCTCTTAAAAGAGGCTCTTGAAGATCTAAGGGTAGGAAATAGGGACGAGGCGCTGACAAAATTTTTTCGCTTAAGGGAGCAGGCTCCTAAAGGCGTTATCAATACCACCGCCACAGAGTACATCGCCAGGATTCTGTCAGAACAAGGACAATATAAACAAGCAATGGAGTGGCTGTTGCCCATCCAGAAGAAGCTTTCTCCACCTTACCTAGGTTTGCTGCAGCAGCTTGCCTATAAGCTGCAGGACTGGGACAGGACCATCTCTGTCGGCCAAGATGCCTATCGGTTGGATCCACTTCCCGAGACGGCCCTGCTCAATGCTCTTTGCTATGGGATCTTGGGGCAGGTCAAACCAACCGTCGGATGGCTCAGGTGCGCCGTCCAGTCGGGCCTCCAGAATATCTCAGATGTAGTAAGAAAACG
>JABDDC010000031.1 GCA_013287815.1 Chlamydiota bacterium | reverse complement strand
GCCACCTCTAAAAACGTCAAAAAGCTTCAAAATTTTATCACTGAAAACCTTTCTAGTATGACGAAAAATAATCTGCTAATGATTTATGAATATACCAAACTTAGAATCGAAAAATTGGATAAACAGGCTACGCAGCATGAATGGGGAAGAATTAATATTGATGAATATAAAAATTTGAACAATTTCTCACAGTTTTTAGAAGGTATATTTTATAAAGAAGAGACTTTAAACTTTCATATTAAAGAGGCCTTCCCAACGGAGAAAAAATTTACAGTAAAAAAACTCAATACATTGAGTAATTATATTAAAGACAATAAAAGTCAATTCACTCTTGAAAAAATTAAAGAATTGGAAAATAAAATCAACCAGACTATAACCGCTAATCCAAAAATAAAGCCATTGAAGAACTTAGCTAATGTAGTGTCAAATACTATCAATGATATATTAAGCATTCCTTCTACAAGAGAACGCTCTGTACCGCATGCTTCTCTTAAAGGTGAAGTTCTTCCAGAAGAAGTACCACCGCCTCCACCTGAAGAGGATATACCCCCACCACCACCCCTTGAAGTAGAACTGCCACCTCCGCCAGAAGGATATCCTACTAAACCCCTACAAAATACACGACCACCGCCTCCTCCTCCAAAGCCTAAGACACCTCCAACCTAAGGAAGCGCGGAGCGTAGGCGGCACACCCCAGGCTTTAGCCCTCCTAGGCCCTTTACGATGCAATTCCTAGGGAATTATTGAGAGGCATGTCGGATGGCTTGGGTGGTGGTGGTGGAGGCATCGCTGACGGATCTTTTTTGTGAAGGTCAGCTGCGAATTTCATCCTTGCCTTTTTCTTTTCCGGATCCCAAGTTTTGGTGGTGATGATCTCATTGATATCTTCGCTGTCGAGAGTTTCAAATTCCATGAGCATCTGGGTCATTAGCTCAATCTGATCTTTATTTTCCAAGATGATCCGTTTAGCTGTTTCATGGGCTTCGTCCAGAATGCAACGCACTTCTGCGTCGATTGCCTTGGCTGTCTCATCGGAATAAGATTTCTCGTGGTGTTCGCCGTACATGCCAAATGAATCGGATTGTTCATCATAGGCAACTGCTCCAAGCTTATCGCTCATACCCCATTTGCAGACCATACTTCTGGCCAAATTTGTGGCACGTTCGATATCTTGCTGGGCACCGCTGGAGACATCTTTAACGAAAATCTCTTCAGCGACACGTCCGCCCATCAAGACTGCAAGCTGGTCGTGGATTTCTTTTTTCCAGTAGCTGACACGATTTTTCTTCGGTAGGAACATTGTAGAGCCTAGTGAAATACCTCTAGGAATGATAGTGACCTTATCGATTGGATCGCCGCTTTTCACGATGATTCCAACGACGGCATGACCCGATTCATGGTAGGCTGTCGTCCTCTTTTCATTTTCGTCGATCTCAAGGCTGCGTCTCTCTTTTCCATATAAGACCTTATCACGCGCCTCAACGGTTTCCTGAGATGTGACAGCAGTACGTCCTCTTCTGGCAGCAAGCAAGGCTGCTTCATTAAGAATATTGGCCAGGTCGGCACCGGAAGATCCAGGTGTACTTCTGGCTATAGACATCAGATCAACTGTCGGATCCATCTTAATCTTGCGGGCATGGACCTTTAATATGTCAAAGCGTCCTTTAATATCCGGAAGGGAAATGACAACACGTCTATCAAAACGGCCCGGGCGAAGTAATGCTTTGTCCAGTACGTCAGGACGGTTTGTAGCAGCCATCAGAATGACACCTTCGTTCGTGTCAAAACCATCCATTTCAACCAGCAGCTGGTTCAAGGTCTGCTCACGCTCATCATGTCCGCCGCCAATACCAACTCCACGGTGACGTCCAACTGCATCGATCTCATCCATAAATATGATGCAAGGAGCTGCTTTCTTTGCCTGGTCGAACAAGTCGCGGATACGACTGGCACCCACCCCAACGAACATCTCGACGAAGTCAGATCCGGAGATAGAAAAGAAGGGACGGTCAGCTTCGCCTGCAACGGCTTTAGCGATCAGAGTCTTACCGGTACCCGGAGGTCCAATGCACAGGACACCTTTAGGGATGCGGCCGCCGAGGGCGGTGAATTTCTGAGGATTCTTCAAGAACTCGACAATTTCTTGCAGCTCTTCGAGGGCTTCATCGACGCCTGCAACATCTTTAAAGGTAATTTTGTTATCAGCTTTATTAAGTAGTCTAGCAGGCGACTTGCCGAAGTTCATCGCAGAGGTGCCAACACCTTTCATCTGACGGGCAAAGATCATATACAGCACAAGGGCTACAAGGATAATCGGCATAAAGGTGAACAAGTAACTGAAGTAGTTAGGCGCAGGCTCTTCACTCTTGAAGGTTTTTTCAAGAACGGTATTAAGCGGCTGGTCTGGGGCCCTGAAGATCCCACCCTTATTCTGAGCAAAATTATTCCATTCTTCCTTGGCTTTGGCAAACCACTGACCTAATTGGTCAGGATCTTGCTTTTCTAAAGATTTGGTGGTCAATTCCTGGTTATTAAAGTACCAGACTACATTGGAAACTGCTTGACGAGCTTTGTCCAATTGGACCTGATTGTCTTCCAAACGCGACGAAAGCTGAGTATACTCATCAAGCTCTTCTTTATAAGTCCGGACAGTACGAAGCTTTGTCAGCTTCACATGGTCTTCATCTTGCAGGATCTCATTAACAACTTGCTGCACCCCTTTTAGAACGGTCCCAAGGACAGTCAATTGCTGCTGTGGAGGCACATTCTTCAGATCAAGCAGTTCGGTATCGAGACTTTTCAATGTTTGTTTGATTGATTCCGAACCAATACCCAAACCGGTAGAGCGGAAGTTGCGGATAAGCTCGGCGAGGTTGCTACTTAAGTTTTTAGTTGATGTGTCGGAAGGATGGCCCTGTTGAGTGTCATATGCTTTTTGGAGGGAGGCCAAACTTTCCACATTGTTTTTTGGAAGCTGCTTGATGATTACGCTAAAATCTTCATTCGTGGTGTTATAGATATCATCTACGATGACAAAACCGTTTTTGGGAATCTCGATACCGCTCAGCTGGAGGAATAAAGTACCGGCGTCATATACTTTGGCTTTTTGATTTTTTAACCCACTCTCGATGTGTGTAAATTCTGAGGTTAACTCGTGATTACTGTTCAGAAGGTCAAGGTACTTATAGCGAAGCTTGCCATCTTCTGTCTGCCTTTCCCTAAATTTGCCACTAAAAGTGACCAAATTGTCATTCAAAGCAATTTTACGGTTATCTTCCGGCTGGACCAACTGTAAATTGACCAGATGCTCCAGTTCGTAACTAAAAGAAACTTTAGCAAACTTAGTCTCGATGAAATTTTGCGCCATCAGGATGAATAGGAATAGTGCCATGAGTATCCACACAATACTATTAGACATCCCTTTCTTAAAGTCTTGTTTGTTGTCGTCAGCCATAATTCCCTAAAATAAAAATTCGAATCTATTTTTCCAAAACCTAATTTTATCAGAAGAGTATTAAAAAGCAAAGGCGAAACGAGACTGGACTGAGATTCGGAGTAGGTACTTATCGTCATTATAACCGCGGAGCCGCAGAGATCGCTGAGCAAACGCAGAGAGTTTTTTCTACGATCAAAATCTCTCTGCGCTTGCTCAGCGATCTCTGCGGCTCCGCGGTAAAATCTTCTATACAACTTTCTAGCCAACCCTTACTAGAGCCACTTTCCTATACCCAAACGGTATCTCTGACATCTCGTTCCTACTCCGAATCTCAGGAGACTGGATGTAGAATGAAGGATGTAAAGTTGAACAGGAAGCAATTATTTCAGATTAATTGAGATATGTTTTCGGTTGATGTTAATGACGTTATTACCCATCAAGAATTTTTTGTGGGTATCCCCTTTGATTAAAGCTTCGGTAGCTTGGGCAAGGATCTGTCTAGAAGGGATAAAATGGCATTCTTCACAGAGCTTTCGGATCAGAGCTTTGACAATATAGCTATGAGGCATTTTTTCTGTAAGTTCGATGTGAATCGCCTTGTCAACTTTTTTGCACTTTAAAAGAAAAGGTTGTAACTGCTCATCAAGGTGTGAACTTAACTCTCTCATTTCACTCCCCAAATGGAGCAAGGCAGAATTAACGTCCTTGCCAAATGACTCATTCAGCCAAGGCAAAATCTGATGTCTCATCCTAGCTCGTAGAAACTGAACATCATTATTCGTGCTGTCATTAAAATAGTTAATATTATGTTCGATTAAGAAATCCAAAATTTCTTTTTTGGTGATTTGCAGGAATGGACGGAAAATTTCTAGCCCTTCCATGTGAGTGACCGGTTGTAAACCTGAAAGATTTGTCCAATAAGACCCCTCTAAGACTCTTTTTAAAATCGTTTCTGCCTGATCGCCCTGATGATGAGCTGTCATCACCCCTGACAGATGATGATTAGAACAAATTTCTTTAAAAAAATTGTAACGCTCGCTTCTAAATGCAGCCTCTAAATTTCCCTCAAGATGATCAGGATTGAGTCTTTTGAGATGAAAAGGGATAGAATGTATATTTGATAAATTTTGTAATATAGATGCCTCTTCAGAACTTTCTGGACGCCATCCATGATCGACATGAGCAATATGAAATTTATATCTAAAAGGATTATTTTTCAAAAATAAGACAAGACATTGGAATAATGCCATAGAATCTGGTCCGCCTGACAGCGCCAACAGAAAAGGCGAACAACTAAAATAATGGGATGTAAAAAATTCGTCGATATTTTTTAAAAATTTCATTTTACCTGATAAAGCACGTAAACCAATAGCAGAATGAGGACCAGGACCAACAGAATCCATTGCGAAGGATCTTGCCGCAGCGTCAGTGCCGCCTGCTCTTGCATCAGGTCGGTTGAGACTGGCTCGTTGCTTTCGTCATCTTTTTTCACAACGTTCTCGTCCCTAAAAAGGTCTTTGAGTTCAGATACAAAGCGGATAGCCACCCACTCCTTAAAACCCTCTTTCCAAACGAGGGTATCGGGGGTGATCCTTTTGTCCTTTTTTAATTCCTTAATAGAAAAAGGACCGTCTTTTTTCCCTTCGATCAAAACAAACCAGCTGTCTTTCATACTTAACATCTCCCATTCAACATTGTATCAAATCCCGAATTAATTTAGACTATTTGTATAAAAACAACAAAAATAAAGAGCTTTTTTCATGCCAATATTATGGCGATATTTAATCGGCAACTTTACAAAAGTAGCCATCTCATGCACAATCGCCTTCGTGGCCATTTTGTTGACGATGCGCCTGGATGAGATCGCCCATTTTGCATCGTTAGGGGCTCCAATCTCATTGATATTTCTTTTTTCAGCGTATCAGATCCCTTACATCCTTCCGATTGCCATTCCTTTATCATGTCTGATTTCTTCGATGATCCAGATTCACCGCCTTTCAAGCACCCATGAATTGACGGCGCTGCGGGCCTGCGGCTTTGCCCTGCGCGATCTCTTTGCACCCCTACTGCTCCTGGCTGCATTTATTTCCTTATTCAATTTTTGGATGATTTCGGAAGTAGCCACCCACTCTCACCTCAAAACAAATCTCCTCAAAAGCGAACTCCGATCGATCAATCCCCTCCTTTTACTGAACAACAAACAGCTCATGCGGCTTAAAGGACTTTATTTTAATGCCCTCGGCCCCTCCCATGTGGGCGAGTCTGCCTCAGATGTAATCCTTGCCATTCCCAACAAACGCCATAAAAGGATCAATTTATTGATCGCCAAGCACCTTAAAGCCTCCCCTTCAGAACTCACAGGCAAAGGGGTGACGCTGATGACCACCTCATCCAGGAACAATGCTGACGAATTCGATGACCTATTTATTGAAAATATGGGAGAGTCATTTTCGCAAGTAAAAGATTTTTCACAGCTGCTCCAAAAGAAAGTGTGGGTCATCAACAACGATTATTTGAGACTCCCTCTGCTGCTCATCCGAGCACAAGAACAACACGCGGCTTTGATCGACGCTATCAAGAAAAAGGCCGAGTCAAAGGAGATTAGACATTTAAGGCATCAATATTACAAAAGCCATTCAGAAATCCTGAAAAGGATTTCTATTGCCATTGCCGTGTTTACGTTTACATTGATGGGAGCTGCCTTCGGAATCAACATTAGTCGACGACGTAATTCCAAAGGACTTTTTATTGTCATCGGACTCACCATCCTTTATCTTGTCTGCTTCTTCGTGGCTAAAGGAGTTGACCAAAACCGCAACCTGACATTGGCCCTTTACATGGCCCCGCATCTTATAATCATAACGGCATCTATAATGGCCTTAAGACGAGCTACAGTAGGAATCGAATAATGATTTGGGAACGGTATTTCTATAAAGAATTCATCAAAATCTTTTTTCTTTTTCTGTTCTGCTTCTACGGCCTATATATCCTGATCGACTACGCCAGCCACACCGGCGCCCTTCCGCAAAATATCGTCCATATGAAAGTCTACGAGCTGATTCGCTATTATCTGTACATCTTTGCTGCCAAAGCTGAAATCCTTATCCCGATCGCACTTCTGATCGCCTTTGTCAAGACAGTCTGCACCCTAAACACCAATAATGAATTAGTTGCCTTAACCTCTTCGGGATTTAATATTAAAACCTTAATGCGCCCTTTCATCATTATGGGACTTCTTTGCACTTGCCTCCTTTTCCTGAATGAACAGTTTCTCCTTCCAACAGCCCTCAAGAAGCTAAGAAGGATCGAAGATCTCACCAAACACAAAAGAAGCCGTCAAGACCAGTCCCTCACAGTCAAACAGGTGGTTCTCGAAGATGAAACGCTTCTCCTTTTCCAGGACTATAGCCCAAGCAAAGAACAATTCTTCGATGTCTTCTGGATTCAGACGATCGACAACATCTACCGCATCAAATATCTATCCCATGCCTCTGTTCCCGTAGGTTTTTTTGTCGACCACCTGACAAGGCATCCCAACGGGGAACTACTGCAAACAGCTTCCTATAGAGAATTTGAATTTCCCGACATGCATTTCAATGAAAAAGTCTTGCAATCAACCATCCTGGATCCGGAAATTCTCCCCTTGACAGAGCTATTGACACGTTACTTAGAAGTTTCTTCTGAAAGAAATGAAAAGGAGAGCAAGCTTCTCACGGCCTTCTACTGGAAGATGATTCTCCCCTGGCTTTGCCTGCTTGTCATTCTAGCTCCTGCCCCTTTCTGCATACGCTTTTCCAGACTGATGTCCGTCTTTCTAATCTACGTTATGTCACTATTTGGATTATTGACCTTCTATATGTTCCTGGATGCCACACAGATCATCGCCAAACGGCAGGTGATTGCTCCAGTCATAGCAATAGGAGTGCCATTTATTGCGGCATTTGGTTGGGCGGTGATCCGTTTTTGCAGAATAAAATAAAATAATTCGCAACTCGCAATTCGTTATTCGCAATTCGGAATCGGGTATAAGTCACTTCTAAAGTTTTAACGCAAAGGTGCAAAGGACGCAAAGAACCCAAAGGTGCCGCGCAGTACTTGAACAAAAAATTAAACACAGAGGCACAGAGGTACAGAGGGCACAGAGAATAACGCAGGAACAAAGATAAGGATGTTTTTTAATGCGGAACGATAGTGGAGAGTGTTTGCAATTCCGAATTTCAAATTCCGCACTATAAAATTTCAAATTCCGCACTATAAAATTGATAGCCTGCGATTGAATTCGGTCAACATAAGTTGATCAATCTCTATAGAACTATTCGGACAGTATTTTTTAAAAAGGTTTGCAATATCTTTTAAAGCTTCTTCCATTTGATTTCCGGTCTTTTGCTCTTTCATTTTGTCTGTCAGTTTCCTCAATTGATTTTCGAATTGCGGTTTGTCCTCGCTATTTATGGATGACTGATATTTCACCACTAAAGCCTGAACACTGATTTCGAATTCCTTTATGTGTTTATCATGTTCATAGGAGGTTGGAAAGCCTGGTGCAAAATCAACCACTATATCATCATCTGTGTCAGGTTCTTCTTCAGTTGAAGGTTCCAGCTCTTCAAATGCCCCTCTTCTTTCCCGTACAGGTATGTTGAATTCCTCTTCTCCAACGATTTCAACGGCAGGAGCTGTAGCAGCTACGATAAGATCCTCTAGTATCGAAACCTCTTTCCCTATCGTTTTTATAGAATTTGAGCCCTTTACAATTTCCTCTTTCATTTTGACAAGCAGTGATTTTTTAACGTCAGTATTTTTCTTAAACTCTGGCCCCATCTTACCCAGTAACTGCTGATTCATACTTGGATTTTTTTGAATTTCACGCTCCAGATAACCCTCCAACTGTCTTTTAGCAAGTGTGTTTTCTTGAATTTTCTCTTCTAATTTCAAAATCGCTTTTTGTGATTTGCCAATTTCATTATTAACTTTATGAAATATCCTTGTAACAGCTATTTGAAAGTCAGTATCATTTTTATTACTTTTTTTGATCTCATTCAACCTATTGATAACGCCTTCAGCCTCATCTTTGATTTGGCTTTCGAATAGATTGAGAAGTTCGCCTAATTGCTTGTTCAAGGAGACTTGTTCAGACGTTTCTACAACAACAAAATCCTTTTCCAGACTTTCATTGGGCTTTGACTCTTTATCTGGTATCTTAGAGAGGACGCTTTCAATTTTTACAGAAGCATCGTCAAAATAACTCATATCAAGACGATTTAACAGATCTTCCTTTTCTTTTTCATCAATTCCTATTAAAACTAATTCTTTTGCTTCCTTCATTTGATCTTTTGCTCTGTTAAGACTTTGTCTTAGACTTTTTTTATCAATCACTAACTGCCCTGTATTCGCATTATTCAGTAATGTATAAAATTCACTCTCAAATGTGTCGAGTATTTCGGTGATTTTTTTGGTTCTTGTATCCATGTGATAAGTCATATACTTTGAAGTAATTTGATCAGAAACTATCTTATTTATCTCCTCATTGATATCCTTAGCAGGCACTGCCTTGGATGGTGGTTGACCTGATACAACGGAATGAGTAACAGGAGTTGAATTTCTATCTGGGTTAATCATAAGGACCCCCTCTATATTTATGTCTTCTTATTCTTTTACCGATTCTCTTCTTGGTGAAATTTCAGGACTCGATGTGGGTGATTCCATCTTTCTGGTCTCTGAGATGTCCCCTCTCCTAGGTCTCTGAGTATTTTCGAATTCTTCTAACCCTAAAGTTTGAATTTCCAAAGGAGGTAGATTTCTTAATTTGATTGCTCCCTTATATTCGTCATCAGATAAGATAGGCGAAAGAATGACTTCGACAGTCATATTAGGAGCGACTTCTCTCATTTTAACTTTTTCTTTTTCCCATAACACACTTAACTCATTGTCAGGAAAGGTCATGATAGTGTCTGATAAAACATAACCTAAGACTTGGCCTGCCATAATATCATCAGTAGGTAAATGGACTATCTTAAAATCGCAAGAAGCTGTAATTATAATATTATCCCCATCTTTTTTAAGGTCAAATTTCGTCCGCCCTACATTTGAAGCAAATGCAACATCATTAACCGTTTGACCATTGGGAAGTTTAAGATTAATGACTTCAGTATTTGCATCAACCAGGCTATTTTGATTTGCTAATCGTGAGTAATTTTCGAATTGAATTTTATTAAGAACATTTTTTCCTATAAATTCTGAAAGAATGGCCTTCGTATCAACTAAGGAAAATGTTTTATCTCCAGCGGTATGTGTGTGATCCTGCCGATTTGCATCTGCTTCAAATTGATACGCTACTTGAATTTCTCTGTTATTAAATTTAATAGGCTTTCCCCTTGCTGCATCTAATAAATTCTTTTTCACCCTCAAATAGCGATGGATTTTATTGACTCCTTCATATGCTTTATTAATATTTATATCATCTACATTAGATTTAAAGTCCTTATTGATCGTCTTCTGAAAAATATTAATTATTTCAATAAATAATGCCTTAGTGAATTTTTCTTTCTTAGAAGAAATTGAATCAATGACTTTCCTACTTAAGTTAGAAATATTTTGATTTTCATTTTTACGTATTGATTTATAATTATTATTGACTGCGACTATACACTCATCAACGATTTTGAAGACTCTATCACTATATTGTTTGCTTAGAGAGACTTCTTTACTTGAAGTAACTGAGCTTGAATGCTTAAGATTGATACTTATAGGACTAGTGCCAGCATTAAATTCCATATTAACACCTCACATTTATTATCTAATATCATTATAACACTATTTTAATTAATTAATAAAATATTTATTTTTATTAATTAAAATTTTAGAGGTTACTTGCTAGTGAAGGGTATACCCTAGCCTCTCTTACCTACCCCGAATCTCAGTTCCCTTGTTTTCTCTTTTCTCCTAATTTCATTTCTTGTACGATGCGGAAAAATAGGGGCAATTGTGGATCCTTTTGACTTAAGAAAATGGCAGGGCTTCACCAAAGCTGGCGGTCCATCCTCGACACCGGCTATCGTAGACCAGATCACCATTGATTCCAGACGTATTGACTCAAAAAACTCACTCTTTGTGGCCCTCCCGGGGGAAATCCATGATGGCCACCAGTTTATCACACAGGCCGCTCAAGCAGGCGCTAGCTATGCCCTTGTATCATCCAATTGGGTGGTACCGTCTAATTTACAGGGCATTACTCTTTTACGTACCGAAAACCCTTTAAAAGCCTTCCAGGAAATAGCTAGGACCTATCGATTGGAGCTTCCTACAAAAATCATTGGAATATCAGGCTCTTTTGGAAAAACGATGGTTAAAGACCTCCTTTTGCAGCTCCTTTCAACGCAAAAACTGGCGACAGCCTCGCCTGAGAGCTTTAACAGCCAGATTGGCGTTGCTTTAAGCCTTTTGACACTCCGTAAAGAACATGAAATAGCCATCATAGAAGCGGCCATCTCGCAAAAAAATGAAATGGATATATTGGCCGATCTGATCCGTCCTGACTACACCATTTTGACTCCCGTAGGTAATAAGCATTTAGCAACCTTTGATGATATGACCTGCTTGACCAGTGAAACGCTCAAGCTAGTCGACTCCACCAAAAGTAGCGGGTGGACGCTGCTTCCCAAAGATCCCCAAATTAACATGAAAAATCTGGAGCTTCGTTCCTATTACTGGACTGACCCCGACGACATACTTCCCCACGCCTTTGCCAAGGACATAAATGAATCAATTCCATCCAGTTATCAGCTTAAATTTCCTGATAAAACAGCTTATGAAGGGCAGATATCATCCAGCTTGTCTTACTTTCTTAACCTGATCAATATGGCCGCTAAAGCCGCATGGTTGAGCGATATCTCTGCTGAAAATATCCGCAAAGTATTTGATAACTATCATCCAGAGCCGATGAGGACCGAGATTTGGAAGACGTCGACCGGAGCTGTTTTCATCAATGATTTATATTGCTCTGATCCTCAATCTGTCGACAATGCTATTAAACATTTTCAGTATGCAGGACCCAACCAGCAAAAAATGTTTCTATTCGGCGGCATGCGCAACCATGGAATACATGAAAGCAATGACTATCGACGGATTGGACAAATCATTTCTAAGGCAAACCTTCAACAGCTTTTTCTTTATGGAAAATCGAATTTTTATTCACTCGTCACAGAAGTAAAGTCTTCATCTCCAAGTACGGAAATCTTGGTTTTTGAAAAAGAAGACGAAGCGTTAAGCTACCTAAAAACACATCTAAGACCCAGCGGCTGCGTCCTGATTAAAGGGATAAAAAAGTTTTCTCTGGATCTATTAACTGAAACCTTCAATGACAGCTTAAACAATAATCAGTGCTTTATCAATTTAGCCGCCATTAAAACCAACCTGACGTTAATGCGCAAGCGACTCTCTCCTAACACACGATTCATGGTCATTGTCAAAGCGCTGGCCTACGGGACTGACGACGTTCAGATGGCGAAATTTCTAGATACCTGCGATGTTGATATTCTGGGAGTTTCTTATGTCGATGAAGGGGTGACTTTAAAGCGAGCCGGTGTCAAGCAAGCCATCTTCTCCATCAATGCAGCCATCTACGAAGTAACTAAGGTAGTTAAATGGGATCTGGAAGTAGGTGTCAGTGACAAAGACTTTGTTAATGCTCTTGCCGACGAATCAAAAAAGCAAGGAAAACAGGTCAAAGTGACCCTCCACGTCAATACTGGCATGGGAAGATTTGGCTGCAGCCCTGAACAAGCCCTTGAACTGGCCAAACTGATCATTACAAAGCCAAACCTGATATTCGAAGGGATGATGACCCATTTTTCTTCAGCTGACGATCCCATGGAAGATGCCTTTACATTTCAACAGGTCAGTATCTTTGACAAAACAATCAAAGAGATTCAGGACAGCGGCATCGAGGTGCGCTGGACCCATGCCTCCAGCTCCAGTGGGGCAATCCGCTTCAACCTCAGCCAATATAACATGGTCCGCATCGGCATCGCCGCCTACGGTCTCTATTCGTCCGATGCTGTCAAAAAAGAGTTAGACCTGCGCCTAGCCGTTTCACTGACTTCCCGCATCGTGGGCATCAATATTCTCAAGAAAGGTGAATCGATCAGTTACGGCCGTAGATATACCGTGGAAAGGGACGAACAACGCATTGCCGTCCTCCCGATCGGCTACTTCGATGGGATACACCGCCACTATAGTGGTAAATCGCATGTACAAATCCGCGGCAAAAAAGCACCCATGGTTGGCAGCATTTGCATGGACTACATGATGGTTGATATCACAGATATCCCACAAGCTTCAGTGGGCGACCGGGTTTTGATTTTTGGAGAAGATGAATTTGGCCAATATCTCTCCCCAGAAGAATTCGCCTCCAGCGGCAATTCCATCATTCATGAACTCATCACCTGCCTTGGACCACGTATCCAACGCATTTTTGTTTATGAAGAAAGAAGACAGATTAGGTAAAGGATGAAAGTTTATTAATAAGAGGAATAATAAGATGAAAAAGACGACAAATTACAATAAGGTCCATGAACTTTCAAAGAAGAGCAGAGTTCTCCAGGGTATCTCAGCTCTTTTGGACTGGGACCAGGAAACCTACATGCCAAGCGGCGGCGCTGCCAACCGGGCAGAACAGATGAAAACAATGGCCGGTCTCATTCATCGTCAACGGACGGGAAAAAAATACGCCAATGCCCTTGCCAAACTCATCGATTTGAAATCTGGTAAAATTGTCGCTATTGATTTGACGCCCGAGCAGGAAGCAGCTGCCAAAGAATGGAGACGAGACTACATTCAAGACACTGCCCTTCCCACAGCTTTTGTCGAAGAGTTCGCCAAGCTTTGTTCTCAATCAATCCTTGCTTGGCGATCAGCCAAAAAAGACAATTCCTTCCAGCAGTTTATCCCATTTTTGGATCGAATTGTCAGCATGAACAGAAAGAAGGCAGAACTACTTGGTTACCAAGCTCACCCTTATGATGCCCTCATAGACCAATATGAGCCTGAACTGACCACAAAAGAAGTTTTGCAGCTATTCACCAAGCTACGCGAAAACATCACCCCGATGATTAAAAAAATCGCTACGCAAACCAACGACAACAGCTTCTTGCATGGCAAATGGGACCAGACCAGGCAAATTGAATTCAGTTACAAATTGCTCAAAGAAATGGGATATGATCTGGACAAAGGTCGCCTTGACTTTTCATCACACCCATTCTCTTCTGCCAGCCATCCCACCGATAGCCGCATCACCACTCGGATCCACCCCACCTCGCTAACCAGTAACATCATGATCATCTTGCACGAGGCAGGACACGCTTTGTATGAGATGGGACTGCCCTTGGAGAAATTTGGTTCACCATTGGGAGATGCCCGTTCACTCGGAGTTCACGAAAGCCAGTCACGCTGGTGGGAAACAAGGATCGGATTAAGCAAACCTTTCTGGCACCACTTCCTGCCTCTATTAAAAGAAACATTCAAAGGCCAGCTCGATCACGTCGTCCTGGATCAATTCTATAAAGGTGTCAACAAGGTGGAACCGGGCTTCATCCGTGTCGAAGCGGATGAGTTGACCTACCCCCTGCATGTCATTCTTAGATTTGAAATGGAAAAAGGATTGATCGAAGGCTCTATGAAAGTGAGGGAAATTCCTGAAATCTGGAATAATAAAATGAAAGACTACCTGGGGATTACCCCTTCAACTAACAGTGAAGGGTGCCTGCAGGATATCCACTGGTCTATGGGTGCTTTCGGCTACTTTCCCACCTACACCATGGGCAATCTCTACGCAGCCCATCTGTTTGAAGCATTCTCGAAAGATCACCCCGACTGGGAAGCACACGTCGCCAAAGGAGAACTTGTCTTCATAAAGGATTGGCTCCATCAAAAAATCTATAAACATGGAAGACGTTATTCCACACATGAGCTCCTCAAGGAAGCAACGGGGAAGCCGTTCACCGCCGATGCCTACTTACACTATTTAAAAGACAAGTATTCAAAAATCTACAAGTTATGAGCTGCGCATTTATTAAACATAGAGGCACAGAGATCACAGAGGAAGACGCAGGACCAAAAAAAATTAAATACAAAGGCGCAAAGATTCAAAGAAAATAAAACAATTAAAGTTGTTAATTCTTCGTTCCTTCGCGTCTTTGTGTTTAATTTTAGTTCCTGCGTCTTCCTCTGTGATCTCTGTGTTTAATAAATGCGTGATCGGTTCCTAGGCGCTCTTAGGATACAGTAGCTCGGCGCTCAAAACAGGCGACTTATATTCTAAAAATCCTTCCTTGATGATATCTGCGAAATTATTCACACCGAATTCCCTCTGCGCATTCTCAATTGCCCTGATTGCACTAGCCATCCTATTAAATTTTTCCGGCAGCATGATCCTCTCCCGGATGATGAGGGCGGGTCCATAAAGCATGAAATTAAAATACTCCCAATCGCTTTCTGTCCACTCACGATGATTAATCAACTTCAAGAAGGCAAAGAGTCCGGCACCATACGACTCGCCGATATCAATCCCGTCTTTGCAGGTAAAACTGAATGAATCTGGATTTAACCACTCGACAATTTTCAGTTGCAATAGAAGATAGAATATTTCAATAAAGTCCGTCCTGCTTTCCCGTACAAGGACATTCTTAGAAGAGAAGAAGATGCGGTGAATTGTCTCAAATGTCTTGTCGATAAACTTAGATAGCGCTTTACGGTCGATGGCTTCAGGAAAGTAGAAGCCGGTATCCTCACCCAAGATGTGCTCCTTGAACTGATCCATGAAGTTAACAGCATGATTATTCTGGTTGTACGGTGCCAGCTGATGATAGAAATCGGTGTCTGTCGCCAGAGTCACTACAGCTAATGATTTCTTAAATTCATCCTGGTTCTGCAGGTCCTCAACGGCTGATGAGCGTGCACACTCTCTCCACGATGTTTTGTCTTGCAGATTAAATAAAAGATGTTTGAATCCCCTCTTATTGTTTGCCCTGAGAAAGCCCTTGAACTCTTCATCTATAGCGGCTTTGTTTATGACTTCCTGCAAAATTGGAGCAGGCATCCTGATGAGGTTGATTCGCTTTTCATTAAAGGAGATGTCGTATAACTGATTAGGCACATTATGCTGCATCAACGGATCAAATACATGATATGAGTGCTCTTCCAGGATATCCAAAACCTTGATCAAGGGCCCATTAGGGTGATGCTTCAATAACTTGGTCATTGCGGCATAATCGCTCGTCATCCTGCTCCAGAGCGATTTAGATACAGTTATTTCATCGAGATGTTCTTTGGACTGAGTTTGAGATGCCTGCTTAACTAGTCCGCTGATAACAGGAATCATCTCCTGCATACCCTGCAATGTGACGAAAACTCCCCTATCCAGCAGATGGATCATATCCATCACATCGTTGCCAAAATGATTTTTTTCTGGCGGATAGGCAAGCCATCTTTGGTATTCCCTGTTATGCATTGCCTCGCGCAAGAAATATTGGAAATCTTCAAAATATTCACCGCAGGTTTTATTTGGATTATGCCTAAGCAGATTATGCGCATGCGAGCTGAGAAGCAATGCCATCATGGCCTTGTTCACGATAATGATCAGCTCGTTACCCCTGTGTTTGCACATGTCATGATAAAATTGCTGCATCTGCGGCCCAAGTGACCTGATCATATTACGTCCACAGGCATGCAAGATGCGATCGTGCCAAATCTTGATGCTCTCCAGAGGATCAATTTCAGGTCGGCTGCCGAAGTATGAACCGAAGTCGCATACGAGCTTGATATTGCGCAACAGGCGTGGACTGAAAAAGCGGGATCCGTCGTCTTTTCGGATAAAGAACAGTTCATACTCCGAGTCTTTTTTGACTGTCTCAAGATCGACAAAGACATGCCTGACTTCAGTAAATGCTTCTGATTCTGTTTTCGTGCCCGTCAGAGCGATATTGGTTTCCTTCTGCCAGCCTAGCGAGAGTCCCAAAATCCACTTGCTCAGTATTCCTTCGTCAATCTTTCTATCTATTTTAGATAAATAGAAATCTTGCAACTGCCTGTATTCTTTAAATTGGGTGACACTCTTCGATTTAGCCTCCTTAAAGAGTATGGTGTACTTGTCCAGCTTCTTGGCTGCCTCTCCGACCAAAACCATGATGGTCTTGATCCCCTCGACAGTCCTTGGATCAGTTAAATAGCCGTACTCTTTTTTATAAAATTGCTTCAGGTAATGGAGGATTACCCTGAAGATCTCTTTGACGAGGTGCATGGTTGAGGGAGCGTCCCTTTCATGCAGCCAGTGGACCGTCTTATAGTCGATCTTTTCATCTTCCAAGACTACTTCATGTTTTTGTACGATGCCTGTATCTCGGTCGAATTCCAGGTCCGCAATGCTAGACAATGCATCGACTGCTTCTATAATTGATATGTTGTACTGTGAACGGGTAGCCATAGGACCCCCAAATTGTTGTTCTGTATCTATTTTTATTATTGCAAACTTCTGATTATTATGAAATTAAAATAAAATAATAATTTTTTGATAAAATTAATTATTTAATGATTTTAATTTGTTTTAGGTTTATTATGTGCTGCCACAGAAAGGGACGGATGGGACGGATGGGACAGCCAGGAGGCAGAAGCTCTTCGCCGTTCGTGAACGTGCCCGTGCCCGAAAAGTACTGCGCGATCTAGCCTATTTTTTGCTTGGCGAAGCCCTTGGAGTGCGGTGCTCTGCACCGCCTTCTGGCATGCTTGTAGAACCCACTAGCGTTATCGAATGGCGCTAATGGCATTAGTGACGTGTTTAATGTGAGAATGGTCTTCACAATAACGCCAAAAGGCGGTGCAGAGCACCGCACTCCAAGGGCTTCGCCAAGCAAATTCTAGTTATCTCACGCGATACTTTCGGGCACGTTCACGATCGGCGAAGAGCTCCCATCTCCGATCTCCCCCTCTCCTGTCTTCTTTTCTATTGACTGAATTAACCTAAATATCGTATAAATCTCCATCAATATGGAAGAGTGGCAGAGTGGCCGAATGCGTCTGTCTTGAAAACAGAAGTCCCTTCCGGGGACCGTGGGTTCGAATCCTACCTCTTCCGTTGCTTTTTATGCCCTTCCAAGGCAGTCTCAACATAAGTCAATAAAATTGACGTTGTGTTGGGATTTTGCTATTTCATGCGTTTTTTAGCGATTATGCACAAATCCGGCACAGCAATAACCAATTGTTGTTGAAAGGACGTGCATTATGGCTCTCACTAAAGCCACCAAAGAACCCGGAATTCAATTCATTGAGGGAATCAAAGGATCTTACTATAGAGTACAGATCAGACTTAAGGG
Source organism: Chlamydiota bacterium (assembly GCA_013287815.1). Taxonomy (GTDB): domain Bacteria; phylum Chlamydiota; class Chlamydiia; order Chlamydiales; family Parachlamydiaceae; genus JABDDC01. The sequence goes on along the minus strand of JABDDC010000031.1, from coordinate 3,153 downwards.
TTGCCCTCATCTTTCAAAAAACTTTGATTCCTTTGAAGAAGCTAAGAAATGGAAGAGAAAGACAGTTGCGGCTCTTCAATCCGGACTCCCCTATGAAACAACAGAAATGCGACGGTTAACAGTTGGCGATCTCATTGACCGTTTCATTCAAGATGATTTAAAAAAGCTACGTAATCATCGTACTATCATTGGGCATCTTCAGTGGTGGAAAAACGAAATTGGTTACTGTATTTTAAGTCAATTTCGCGAGGACATCATTGCTAAATGCCGAGACAAGTTAAAAAAAGAACCCGATAGTTTAGGTCGCCCACGTTCTCCTGCTACAGTCAATCGCTATCTATGCAGCCTTAGTTCAGTCATTAATCTTGCTGTAAAAGAATGGCGGCTACTTCAAACCTCTCCCCTAAAAAACATAAGTAAACTACAAGAGCCGCGAGGGAGGGAGAGATTCCTTAGTCAGGAAGAGAAAACTAAACTTTTGCAAGTCTGTCAAGAAAGTTCATGTAAACTCCTATTCCCTATTGTTTTATTAGCTCTATCTACAGGCATGCGTAAAGGTGAAATTCTTGGATTACAATGGAAAGATATTGACCTTGAAACAGGAAGAATCACCCTACATTATACTAAAAATGGAGATCGTCGGGTTGTTCCTGTACAGGGCCTTGCTCTTACCACTCTTCAAAATCTTGCACCTCCATTTAAAAACAATCCAACTTGTCTCGAAGAATATGTTTTTGCTGGGAAAAAAGGAGGTAATCCTATTGACTTTCGTGGTTCTTGGAATACTGCCTTAAAGAATGCCGAGATAGAGAATTTCACTTTCCATGATACTCGCCACGATTACATAACAACTCTTAGTGAACTTGGCTACCCCCTTCATGTAATTAGCCGAATTGTTGGTCACCGAAGTCATGCAATCACGGCATCTCGTTATAGTCATCTTAGTCTTGAACATGCAGAACGAGCAGCCACCGAAATAGGAGATACTCTCCGGAAAAATTATGTTCAAAAATTATGACATATTGACAAAAATCTCAATAATGTATTATTATGACAAATATTGAACATCATGTTGAGAGGGCTTTGGAAGGGCGGTTTCAACAAGAAGGAAAAATAATGACAATTGAATTTAAAGACAGACTAGAAGCAAAGCAGCTATGGTCTAAACAAAAAGATGCAATCCGCGCCAAAGAAAAACTGGTGTCTAGTTTGCTGATTTCAGCAATTGAAGATGCCATCGGATTTTGGATTATGGAAGCTACTCGTAGTCGCATCTTAACTCCGGAAACAATAAGAAATTATCAAAACTATCTCCTAGATTTGATAGATAGACAGATTTTGCCCCTTAAAGATAAAAATAATCAGATTTATCATACAGAGCAAATCGCAGATCTTTACCCCGAAATATGCACAAGACTGGAAGCTTCAAAAGATTTAAGCATTAATGAAAAAAAATACCGTCTGAATGCGGTGATGGCATTTACGCAATTTCTTAAGGATATAACAACCAAAAAAATCTTGAAAATAGTAGCTCCCCTTTCATTTGGTTTAGGGTCAACGGACAGGCAGTCAGCTCCGCCGATTTTGAACAACCGAGAAATAAACATTCTCATCAATGAGATTAGAGATGTGAGCATCAGAGATTATTTAGTTGTTAGCCTTGTATTGCACACAGGAAGGAACCTCAATAAAATCCTAGCATTAAAAATGTCCGATCTTGATCTTGCCAATTCCGTTGTGCTCTTTCACGATAAAAACGAGGAACCCATCCGATTTAATCCAGGAAGCAAGATTATGGCAGTTCTAAAAGACTATATAGGTGAAACTCAAATTGAGAGAAAAGATGACAATGTTTTCATTACAAGAGCAGGCAAACCCGTTTATAGAACCCATTTTCAGCATATCTTGGATCAAGCAAGCGAAAAAGCAAGATTAGGATTTAAAGTCACAATGACAATGATTCAATGGAGCGAAGTGGCAAAGAGTTTAATAGACCATCAGAACGAGGAAAAAGTGTTAGATGAATTTAAATTACAAAGTTTACCAAAATTTTTGGAGGCGGCAGTAGCAGAAAAATATAGAAAATAAAGGAAAGCGAATCCGCGTGCTCTAACACACGGACTCGAAGAAAGCCGATTGGAACCGGGCTTTTCTCCTAGTATTCCTTACCAAATGTTTTGTGTCAATCTGTGAACATTGATGCAAAGCCCTTTTCTATGTTCACTGCTGCCGTCTCCTTATTAACCAAGGAGTTATTATGGCATCAGGAAATCGCATATCAAAATCTTTCTGCACGTCAACGGCAACAGAAGAAGAGGAAAACATTCCGCATCTTCTAACGATACGTCAATTTGCAGAGAAACACCCTTTTATGAGTGAAAACAGCATCCGCTGGCTGCTATTCAAAGATCCACCAGGATTAGAAGAGTGTCTTGTTAGAGTTTCTAAAAGAATTTTCATTAATGAAAATAAATACTTCAAGTTTTTGCAATCCAGAAATTTAAGCATGTCGGAGTGTAAATGAAATCGCCCATTACATTTACTCTAGAAGGGGCTGAAATGGCAAGAGATCTCATTGACGAATCATTTCAGTTTGCCGTCAACAGATGGAAGCAAAGCGTAAACGAAAATAATAGAAAGCAAATACAATATTGGCATGTTCGAGTAGTCCATTTCATGAACGAACTGAACTGGATTGACTGTCTTCTCATCAACCTAAAACCCGATCCTTATGTCCATGATCAAGGAAAAATTACTAGGGAATGTAATGGATAAAAAAAACATAAAAATAGAGCCAATTCATTCTGTCAACTACGTCTCACAGGTTGAAGAGCAGAAGAAAAAGCTAAATGAATTATCGCTTACTCTAACTTCTCAACACTTTGATTCATTGCCGACCATCCAAATTATTCCAGGTAGCATATCTGAGACAACAACGCAAGCTGAACAATTATTGGTTAATAGTAAAGTAGGGATCTTTCAAAGAGCGGGCCAGCTTGTACGAATTATTTCTGAAACCATAAAACCAAAAACCAATGGTGATATTAAAAGACCGCCAGATGCCTTAATGATTACCTCAGTGGATGCCTTATACTTAGGAGAAACACTTAGCAAATTAGCAAAATGGGAGCAATACGATCAACGTCGCAATAA
>JABDDC010000030.1 GCA_013287815.1 Chlamydiota bacterium | reverse complement strand
TTCGCAGCGTAACCCTTGCTTTAGTTCCGATAGGGACCCTAGGCTTCGCAAGCACAATGACGCATGGCTAAGCAAGCGCAATGATTCTTGGCTCCTATCTGCTTTCTACTAATTCATCATTCTTAAAGTAATGAATCTGGGGAGGATTCAACAATTGAACACTTCCCTGATGATTAAGAATAAAGCTGATTTCCTTTAATGATGTAAGCATATCTATAAAAACTCCATTCTTTTCGGGAGTAAAGATAATTAAAGGGATGGAATTCGTAGAGAGTTTTTTTATGGTTTGATAGAGAGATGAGGTGATAGATCCTTGGCCTTCTATGACCAATGTGTTGAATTTTCGGCCTTCTAAAATTTTCTGAAGGACAAAGAGCTGCTCATGGTCGAAGACTTTATGGCTTATATTAGATTCAAGCAGCCTTCTAGCCAAATCGGACAGCGATATTCGGGCGCAGCCTACATGTTCGATGGCAATACCAGCGGCCACGTTGCACAGCTGCACTGCTTCAGCATAACTTAGTTTGTTAGCCAAAGCATGGGCTAACATAGCCAAGACCGTATCGCCAGCGCCTGTGACATCCTTCACCTCTTTTGCCTGCACAGGAAAATCGAATTGTTCCCCTTTGACATTAAACAGGGAAATGCCCGCTTCAGATCTAGTGATCATTAATATTTCAGCTTCGGTCAACTCCAAAATCCGTTTAGCGACCTCTGCCAAAGGAGCTGATGTCGGCAGATTTGCTGCCGCATAGGCCTCTCCCAAATTGGGTTTAATGATGGTGGTCCCCTTGTACTTGTGGAAGTCATGTCCTTTAGGATCTGTGATGACCATGATCTTCCGCATCTTAGCTTCGGCTGTAATCGCTTTCAGGAGCGAAGTAGATAAAACCCCTTTTCCATAGTCTGACAAGGCAATGATTTCCACACTCTTCAGTAACTGGGGCAAATCGGCGATGATTTTTTTCTCTGTCTGCTCATCTAGCGGAGTGATCTGCTCATGATCAATCCGGACAATTTGCTGGTTATCAGCGATAACCCGATTTTTAACAGGAGTCCGGTATCTTTCCTGACAATAAACTGCTTGAGTAGAGATCCCTTCGTCATTCAATGCAGTCTTAAGCGTCTCACCTGCCCAATCGTTGCCGACTCGGCCCACCAAAACTACTTTAGCTTCAAGGGAGACCAGGTTAAGGACAACATTGCCGGCGCCGCCTGGGCGGTGCTCCTCCTTCAAGACATTCACAATGGCGACCGGAGCCTCAGGTGAAAGGCGGCGGGTCTCCCCAAATGTATAAGAGTCCAGAAGTAAATCGCCAATCACCATAATGGTGGCAGGCTTTAATCGGCTAAGCGTATTTACAAGTTTTACCATTGTGTTCCCGGAATCAGATAATTGCATACATAATCCCTGACTGAATCTTCCAAATGCGTACATTCAGTTTTTCCACTCAAGACTTTCTTAGACTTTGACATCTCAGCACAGGTGTAGCTTTGATATTTGCCAACGAGATCAGGCGGCATATCGATATATTCGATTTTCGGTTTCTGCTCCATGGCGTGGTAGACGGCTGTTGCCAGCTCTTTCCAAGTCGTCGCACGGCCGGTACCTATGTTGAAAAGTCCTCCTGCATCGTTATTTAGGAAGTCACATGTCATCCGCACAGCATCTTTAACATAGATGAAATCACGCTTTTGCTCCCCATCGCCATATTGCGGATCGTTGGACTTAAACAGGCGAATTGGGTCACCTTTGTGAATCTGCGGAACAAATCTAGTGATAGCGGAAGCCATGCGCCCTTTGTGGAGTTCGTTTGGACCATAAACATTGAAATACTTCAATCCAACCAGACGGTGCTGCACTCCCGTTCTCAAAGCCCACTGATCAAACAGTTGCTTTGAGAATCCATACATGTTCAATGGCTTCAGATCGTAAATTTTCTTATCCTCATCGACAAACCCGAGCGATCCGTCGCCATAAGTAGCTGCCGAAGAGGCATAGATAAACCTTTGTTCATGCTTCATGGCATATTCTGCAAGACGGACTGTATAACGATAATTGTTTTCCAGAAAATAACTGGCATTGGTTTCCATGGTATCAGAACAGGCTCCCATATGAATAAAAGCTTTGATATCGTCATGCCGTCCTTCTAACCAATCGAAGAGCTGATCCTTCTCCAAAATATCAACAAATTGTTTACCTACCAGATTCTTCCACTTCTCCGAACTTTTCAGCTCATCGACAACAATGACATTGCTGAGTCCTTGATCATTTAAATGACGCACAATGCCGGAACCGATGAATCCAGCCCCGCCTGTCACAATGATCAATTTATCATTTAATTTTTTCATTTACTCTCCGCATAATACTAAGGCTTAACAATATCAAAAATCCTAAATATGCGGAAGGGGAAAAAGGGAGATGGGAGAGCTTTTCAAATTACAATCATGTAAATTATTATTTTCCAGTCCCTTAGTTAAAGACAATCACTTCAGCTTGACGCAACACCTCTTCGTCGTAAAGATATCCCACTCTAATGACTTGAGCTATAAGATCTTTTTCTCCGCCTGATACTTCTTCCAGCTTAAGATGTTTGACCTTGTTAAAATGTTCACCGGGTTGGGGCTGCTCGACAAAAATATGAACCTCTTCCAGACGCGCTTGGAAACGATTGCGGTGATGGTCTAGATGGGAAATGAATGAATTGACGATTTCTTGGGCTAAGGGACGCCAACTGGGCTGTTGCCTCAATATCCCCTCTTTTTCTGGAAAAGTCGCAAAAAGTTGCTGGCTCATCTGCCGGGCAAAAGAGGTAAGTTCAAAGACCGAGTCCATTGTTTCAATCAACAAGGTATTGGTCTGCTCGATATAAAGATGCTTGTCGGTCAGTAACTGGACCTCAAGATCAGAAAGATTATCATAATCCTGGATCAGTCCATCTTCTCCGGATACTTCTGGGCTATTTTCGCCTCTTTCAGATTCGTCTTCTTCCTCTTCATCGAGTTCATCCCACTCTTCCGAGATCATGCCCATGACATTGTCAAGGACGGTGGCAATTTTTTGCATCCCTTCAACAGATAGCTTGATGTCTCGATTCTGCTTGCGCAGTTCGACGCTTATTTTCTCATTGGCCAAAACACAGTCATACAAGCTTGGTATCTTCATCTGCTCGTATGCATTCTTTATTTCTTCAGGCCACTTGGATGCAGGATCTTCCTGGTTTTGTTCTTCAGTCATGGTTTGTTTATAACAAAGAAAAGACTCTCAGGCAAACAAAATATTCATTATAAATAAATGTTGACTAAATTTAACATTTTCAAAAAAGTGAAGATGAATCTTTATCCAAAAAGGAGGATATATGAAGATTAATGTATTTTCGATGAAATGCTTATTATCCGCACTGCTTATGTTGCCCTGCTTGGCTCAAGCCGATGCTGTGTACGCTTTTCATACTTACAATTACCCCAATGATACCTTTACACAACTTTTAGGCGTTAATGACAAAGGCAAAATCGCCGGGTATCATGGAATGGATATTAATAAAGGGTTCACCTTTAAGCCATCTACAGGTAAATTTAAAAATGAGAATTATCCAAATTCAGCTCAAACACAAGTAGTCGCTATCAATAATAAAGGCAATACAGCCGGATTCTACATTGATAACTCTGGTGTGACTCATGGATTTATCGCTAACAACGGCTTCTTTGAAAATGTAGACTTTCCAGGTACCAACTTTAACCAGCTTTTAGGAAGAAATAATCACGGGCTCTGCTGTGGCTACTGGCAAGATGGCGCCGGGAATGATTTTCCCTATATTTTTGTAGAAGGTGGATTCAGGTTCGTCTCTCTCACCATTCCAGGGGCTGTCAGTGCTCAGGCTACCGGCATTAATAACCATAAGGTGGTCTCCGGATTCTATATCGATGCCGGAGGGGTTAACCATGGCTTTATACTCAAAGGCGATGATCTTACATCGCTTGACTTTCCTGGTGCTACATTCACACAAGCCCTTGGGATAAACAATAAAGGACTTGTGGTGGGAACATATATAGATGTATCAGGAAATATGCATGGCTTCTTATATAAGAATGGCTCTTTCCAATCGATCGATGAGCCAAATGGAATCGGCACAACAATTGTGAACGGCATAAACAATTTCGGCGATATCGTCGGATTCTATGTCGACACAAATGGCAATACCGACGGCTTCCTGGGAAGAAGAGTTAAACATTCTAACTCCCATTCATCGCATTCTAGTCACTCTAGTCACTAGAAAAAGAGGGCGGTTCGCCGCCCTCTTTTCAGTTCTAACTAATATAACGGCTTCGCCACGCTCTAGCAAGCTTTTAGGGTAGCTGAATAGCTGGTAATTTTATCACAGCAAACTCATGGTCCTTTTTGACTTTAATGAATTCTTCGGTACCCATTCGGACCAGTCCAAATACGTTTGTGACTAAGCCAACGATTAAGAGTGTAACTTGATTAGTAATAACCAGTAAATAATTAAATTTATTTATAATATTTAATTATTATGAAGATAGAGTAGATCAGTCGCTTTGTAGTGCGGTGGCTTACCCATCCTATTACCCATAAGTATTCTGCGCTCAGTCCCGATAGGGGCGGCATATGTCTAAATCGCGCCATAGACATATGCCGCCCCTATCGGGACTGCGCAAGAAACTTATCGTTACAAACTAAACAAAAAGATGGCCGGTTTTTTGTCGAGGTTGGGCGATGTCGATCTTTTCCAGTTCTCGATGGATTGGCTGACTACTCCCTGAGTGGGCATAGTGAGGTCCCAGGCCACGCAAAGATTTGCATCGGAAGGGAGCAGATTGAGCAGGTCTTCTAGAGCATAAGCATTGCGATAAGGAGCCTCCATAAAAATCTGTGTGGACTGTTCTGCTTTACTTTGCTGAATCAGCTGTTTGATCTGCTCTTTCCTTTTTGTCGGTTCACGGTCCAAATAACCATGGAAGGCGAATTTTTGTCCGGGCAATCCCGACAGCATCAGGGACATCGTAATCGATGACGGTCCTACAAAAGCCTGGATGTTAATCCCTTTTTGCCTGGCGCGCCAGACCAACTTAGATCCCGGATCTGCTATGCACGGCAGCCCTGCATCTGAAACAAGACCCCATCGCTCCCCCTTCATTATCGGTTCAAGGAGGAAGTCGATCTCACTATCCTGTGAATGCTCGTTGAATAGAGCGATCGGAATTTCCAACGCCTTCTTTTCTGTTGGGAACCTTCTCAGATACTTTCTTCCTTCAGTTTCACTCTCTGCAATTAAGCCATCAAGGCTGACAACCGCTTTTGAGACGCTGGCAGGTAGAAATATATCGGCATGCCGATGGTCGCCTAAAAGGTTTGGCAGTAGAAGCAAGGCAGGTTTTTTTTCAGACATGTTTTTTTCCTGTAAGTTTAATCATTAATAATTGAGCCAGCAGCTGCTCGTCAATCTGCGAGTTTTTGATGCACATTTCTGTCTCATCGATAGACAGAATCCCTTGACGGAATGCTTCCAGGCCATAGCTTCGAGCTGACTCGATATGCCTGTCTAAAATCTGCCCCCTCATATAAGGGTACTCTTGCTGCACATCTTGCGGGTGCTTTCCTTGCTGCAGCATGGTGCAGATGTGGAATTCGGTGTTGAACTGCGATCTCACCTGCCGCAGCAGCGGGAGCAGCGCCTGCCCTTCGGTGAGGAGCGAATGAATGATCCGTAAAGCCACTGCTGCGTCGCGCCGGAAGATCGCTTCACCCAGCTGCCAGATGGACTCGACATGATGGTTAGTGCATATTTTGGCAACATCCTGAATGGTGATCTCATTCCTTTCGCCAATGTAGCAAAAGAGCTTTTCCAGTTCCTGTGCAAGCGTCGGCATATCTGTTCCTGCCTGCTGCACAAAGGTCTGGCACACCTGGTAAGACATCAGCTTCCGTTCTCGCGCGGCCAGCTTACCCACCCATTCGGTCAGCTTTTTCTCTTTTTCCCATGGCTTCGCTTCAGGAAAATCGAGGACCACCCCTTCCTTTTCTGCAGCCTTGTAAAAGCGGGTGTTCTTGGCGATGCCGGAAGAGCTCATAACGAGGTATTGATTAGGAGGGATCTTTCCCAGATATTTCTCCAACTCGTCCATGATCGCTTTTTTCAACTTTTCTGCTTGTTGGATACAAATGACACGGACAGGGACAAACATTGACTGTGAATGGAGCTCTGTCAGCAAGTCATTAAGCTCGACCTGGTTGCCATCAAACATGCGTAGTGCCATGTCACGATCGCCTTCTTTTGGCAAAATAGATTTGATCACAAGGGCAACGGCTTCCCTGCATTCGAAGTCTTCTTTACCCATGATCAAATAGTTGGGGCTGAAATGTCGAGGTGCCGCCCCCTCTAGATGTTTTTCAAAAGCTCTTATATTGTCGTATTTCATTAAGCCATTGTAATGGATTAAGTCTATTGTTTCAACGCTTCTTCTGAGCTCTAAGCATCAATTGGCCTCGCTTCCAGCCCGCTTGGGTTTGAATCCTGTGGGTGACTGGATTAGCTTGTGCAACTTGTTCAGGCTTAACAGATTTGGTTATAGTCTTCTGTTTTCTTGTGATTGTGGTTTTCTTAGTATTCATACAACCTCCTTTATTTGCTTGGAGTAACTGCCCCTATAGTGCAAGTGCCATGCCAAAAATGCGATGAGGGGGCAAAGTGTCACTAAAAGTTCAACGCAAAGGCTCAAAGGCGCAAAGAACGCAAAGGAGCCACGTAGGAGCACAAACAAAATTAATTAAATATTGAGGTCCTGCGCGGCACCTTTGCGTTCTTTGTGCCTTTGCGTTGAAATTTTAGCGCGACGCAGCTACCAGAAAATATAGCCTTGACGAACTAGTAATTCCGCGTTGAGGAGGGCGGAGCCAACGGCGCCGCGGACGGTGTTGTGGGATAAGATATTGAATTTATAATCGAGGATGGGACATGGTCTGAGACGGCCGATGCTGACAGCCATTTCTTTGTCGAGGGAACGATGCAGCTTGGGCTGGGGATAATTATTCTGTTCAAAGTAATGAATGGGCTGGAAAGGGGCCGAAGGGAGCTGCATCTCTTGAGGAAGGCTTTTAAACTGTTTCCAAGTTGCGATGATCTCTAGTGGATTTATTTGTTGCCTTAGTTTAATCGATATAGAAGCCGAATGACCTTCTATCACCGGCACCCTGTAGCAGTGAGCACTTATTTTTAAATCGGCCGGTAAGATTTTGCTCTTTTCAAGTTTGCCCAGGATTTTAAGTGGTTCGGTTTCAACCTTTTCTTCTTCATCTTGAATGTAAGGAATGACGTTGTCGAGAATATCCAGGCTGGGGACGCCAGGGTAGCCTGCGCCGGAAACAGATTGAAGCGTAGTGACATGGACAGACTCTATCCCAAAACGATCAAACAAGGGCTTTAGTGCCAATGTGAGACCCAAAGCGGAGCAATTAGGATTGGTCACAATCATCCCCTTACCGAAATCTTGACTTTTTACCAATTCCAGGTGTCCGGCATTGACTTCCCCTATGACAAGAGGGACATCTTCATCCATCCGATGGTTTCGACAATTGGAGATGACACAGTAGCCAGCTTTTGCAAATTGTGTTTCAATGGAACCGGCGACAGATGAGTCTAGACCAGAAAAGGCAATTGTTCCGGAAATATTTGGAAAACAATGCTCCACCTTCATTTCGGCCAGATGTTGGGGCAACTCGGTTGACATCAGCCAGTTGACAGCTTCACCGTAAGGACGACCGACCGATCTTTCTGAAGCACATAGAGAGACAATCTGAAACCAGGGATGCCTATCGATCATCTGGACAAATTTTTGTCCAACGCATCCAGTGGCTCCGAGAATCGCGACGGGAATCTTATCCCTGTAATGAAAGTCGCTGCTGATCATTATTATGTCCCAAGATGTTCCAGGAAATCGACTAGTAGCCTGACACCTACGCCTGTGCCATTTTTAGGCAGGTATTTCTTAGGCTCTGTCAGATAGGCTGTGCTGGCAATGTCCAGATGCGCCCAGGGAATATTTTCATCGACAAAGGCGCGGATGAAGGTTGCGGCAACGCTTGAGGCTGCTGAGCGACCGTTCCAGCTCTTGAGGTCGGCGATGTCTGACTTGAGCTTTTCCTTGTATTCATCGTAAAGAGGCATTCTCCACATCCTTTCAAAGGTTCTTTCACCCGATTCGATCAATTTATTGGCCAAGGCATCATTATTGCTCATCAGACCGGTTGCTTCTGACCCAAGGGCCACTTCTATAGCTCCTGTCAGTGTCGCCAGATCGATGATTCTCGTTGGCTTAAGTTTAGCAACAGCGTAGGCAATGGCGTCAGCCAGGATTAAGCGACCCTCCGCATCGGAATTGGTCATTTCAACAGTTTTGCCAAGGTAGCTTTGATAGACGTCGCCCGGTTTGAAACTTTTAGCGTCGGTGCAGTTTTCAGTCGTTGGGACAACACCAGTCACATTCACCTTCAGGCCAAGGTTGCTGACGGCGAGAAGGGTTCCAAATACTGCCGCAGCGCCACCCATGTCGCACTTCATGATTTCCATTCCGGATACCTTAATGTTCAGTCCGCCTGTATCGTAGGTAATCCCTTTGCCCACCAGGACGGTATGATCTTTCGATTTTGGATTACCCCGATATTCCATGATGATAAATGCAGGATCTAAGGCCGATCCCCTATTCACAGCTAGAAGTAGGGCCATCTTTTCTTTTTCGATCCGCTTTTTATCAAAAATAGTCGTCTTGATTTTAGGCTGTTCTTTTGCAAGACCTTTAGCACAATGAACCAGATATTGAGGAGTCACATCATCGGCATTGCCATTGGTGAGGTCGCGCGCATAGAAGACCCCGTCACAGATGGCATTTGTCTTGTCGGCCGCTTCGGCGGCTTCTTTGCCTCCTCCAATCAAGCCAACTGATTCAATGAGTTCAGACTCCCCATTTTCTTCAGGACTGCGGTGTTTCATCCTGTCAAACAGATAATTAGGCAATAAAATCCCTTCAGACATCCCTCTGGATACGTCAACTTCTTTTATATGCGGTATGACGGGGATGACAATATTAAGTTTGCTTAGCTTCTTGCCAAGGCAGATTTTCGCTAAAGAGCCATAGCTGCGGCGGATAGTTTCAACCGAAACGTGGTCTTTCGAACCAAGTCCAAGGAGGGCGATCCGTTTCTCAGGCTGCCCTTCGGCATAGAGAAAAAGTGTCTCCCCTTCCTTGCCTTGAAAGTCGCCTGTTGCCAAGATCGGAGATAAAAACGAGGACAAAAAGCTGGTATCGGCTGCTTCTACCGGATGCTTTGCGGCCTTCCAATAAGGTAGGACTAGGATGTCTGCTTTTTTTCTTTTATCGAAATGGGAGACGCTTGAAAATTCCATGTTTGACCTATGTTAAAATTTCAAATTAAGAACGGGCGGAGCAGCCGCTTTGAAGTGCGGTAGCAAGCTCTCCCCATTATCCACAACTGTAATGTCTTACACCGCTGCCGCGGTTACGCCCAGATTAAAGTTGTGGGTAAAGGGCAGAGCAAGCTACTGCACTCCAAGGGCTTCGCCAAGCAAAACTTGTTGCATCGTGCAGGGCTTTAGGGCTCGTTCACGAGTTATACTAGAACGGCAACTGATCTTCTTCACCGGACTCGGCACCTTGGCCGTGGCTGGTTGCTGCCTGGGAGCCTGCATAAGGCGCACGGGCTTGCTGGAATTGGGATTCGTTGCTGTATTGGTTTTGCTGAGGCTGAGATTGGTTTTGCGTCTGTGGAGCGCTGCCGCCTTCTTGCGTTTTTCCGGTACCAAACGGACTGAATTCGATTGCTTCAGCAGTCATTTCTAATGAAAATTGTGCACGGCCTTCTTTATCAGTATAAGTTTGTGGCGGGTTCATTTTACCGCTAACAATAACCGCACTGCCTTTCTTTAAAAAAGAAATCAGCTTATCAAAACGATCTCCCCAAACTGTCACACGTACCCAAATTGTGACATCTTGTTGACCTTTGCGCTGATTGGTCGCAATGGTAAACGAGGTCACTTTCTGACCATTAGGTGTGAATCTTGTTTCAGGATCTTTTCCCAGGTGGCCGGCAATTTGTACAAAAAACATGTTCTCTCTCCATGTTAGAGGTTAGTGAAGATCGGTATCATACCACAAAAGACAAAAAAATAAATGAAAAAAATTATCGGGATTCAGAAAAGTGGGCAAAAAAAAACTGAATGTCCATATTTGTCCATTCAGTCCATATTGCCCATTCCGTCTATTGCTGGAATTAGATCTTGATGAAGCCTTGTCCTGGCTTCATACCTGGTCCAGAAGATGGCAGTTGCTGCATCTGCTTGGAAGCAGCTGCTGCTTCGTCGCGACCTTCAGAAATTTCACTGCAGGATTTACGCCATTTCTCAACGGTTTCGACGTAGAGAGGAGCAAAAGCTCGCAGAGCAGAAGAAACGGCATGTTCCATATCCAGGGTGCAGTGCATCAGGATCAGTTCTTCTTTAACAGCAACACCTACACCGCCGCCAGCCATTTGGCCGCCGAGCATAGAGCCCTCAAGCAGCCTCTCATAAAGACGCAATTTTGTTTTGTCGTCTCTAGGAAGACCATCTAGTAATGGTGAATAAAGATAAAGGCGCTTAGAATTTGGTTCATAGGTCAAGTGGAGAGAAAACTCGTCATCAATACCTAAAATACAAGTATTGTTTTCGTCGAATTCAAGCCCTTCCAAACCAAGCTCTTTTCCAAATTCTTTAAGATTCTCTTTTGCATTTTCAAAAGACATAACAACCTCCTCAAGTTTAGATAACGCCTTCTTGTTTTACGGCTTATCTAGCTGAATTTTAAATTTTTGTTTTCTTCAATAAGATTTTGACCCTCGAATGTCGATTAGAAAATCAAAGCCTTGCTGAAGAACTAACATAGTCCCCTTCTTTTAAAATGCTCCATATCTCATTTAAAAGTAAACACATTTTCGCTTAGACCATAATTACCGGCTTCTCTCAGGCAGATTCGAAAAGGAGGAGATCAGGGACTAGGCGGAGATTCCCAATCAAATTCACACCTTACCACTTTATTCTTATTATACAATTAAGATTTTAATGAATCAAATTAATTATTGTTTGAAAACGGCTAGAATAAATATAAGTTGCTGATTATTAACTTATAAGACATTGATAATATTTTTTTGCAAGATCATTTTCGCTGGCAATAAGTGAAAATAAAGTGACAAAAAATGATTATACCATTAAAAACCAAGACAGAAAATATAAATAAGGAAAACCATTGATTAAGGGAACATTAACAACTCAAAAAACTGAAATACTGCCTGGAAAACCATTTCCATATGGCGCATCGGTAACTCCCGAAGGGATCAATTTTTCCTTCTACATTAAAAGCCCCGAAAAGATTTCTTTTTGTCTTTTTGATGAAGAGAAGACTGACAAGCCAAAGGCTGAATATGAGCTTAATCCTGCATCGAATCGAACGGGCAATGTCTGGCATATCTTTATTAAAAATTTGAAGCCTCCAGCAGTTTATGGGGTTCGTGTGAATGGTTCATTGCTTTTGGATCCCTATGCAAAAGTTGTGGCCAGCTCCCCAAAATGGAATGAACGCTCGGATAAAAAGCCCTATCAGCCATTGGGGAAAGTGGCCGAATCTACTCCATTTGATTGGCAAGGGGTGCCGAATCCTAATCTTCCTAATAAAGATCTGATCATCTATGAAATGCATGTCCGTGGATTTACCCAAGATCCTACTAGTGGGGTAAAATCACCGGGGACTTTTCTGGGGATTATTGAGAAAATCCCCTATTTAAAAGACCTCGGGATCAATGCTGTCGAGCTGCTGCCCATATTTGAGTTCAATGAAAAGGAAGTGGTGACAACCAATCCAAAAACAAAAGAACCGCTTGTAAACTATTTTGGCTATTCTCACGTCAGTTTCTTTGCTCCTATGAACCGCTATGCAAGCCAGTCACGGAATGATCAAGCCGTCACAGAATTCAAAATGATGGTGCGCGAGATGCACCGTAATGGTATTGAGGTGATCCTTGATGTCGTTTACAACCATACATCGGAAGGAAATGATAAGGGTCCAGTCCATTCCTTTAAAGGATTAGACAAGAAATCGTATTACATGCTCGATGACAAAGGCAACTACCTGAACTTTTCGGGAACCGGTAATACATTCAACTGCAATAATCCAATCGCATTGGAAGTGATTGTCCAGTCGTTGCGCCATTGGGCTGTAGAGATGCATGTCGATGGATTTCGTTTCGATTTAGCGCCCATCCTTACCCGGGCAGAAAATGGAAATCCTTTAGGAAGCGCGGCTCCCCTTGTCGAAGCTATTTCCAAAGACCCGTTACTGGCAAATACCAAGTTAATTTCAGAGGCATGGGATGCTGCCGGGCTTTATCAGGTAGGGAATTTTTATCCAGGAACCCGCTGGTCGGAATGGAATGGCCGCTACCGCGACGTTATCAGACGCTTTATCAAAGGGGCAGAAGGACAAAAAGCGCCATTTGCTACTGCGATCTCAGGCTCCCAAGACATGTATGGATGGAGGGGATCGCCACATTGCAGCGTTAACTTTGTCACTGCACACGACGGATTTTCGTTAGCTGATCTGGTCTCATATAATGATAAGCACAATCAAAATAATGGAGAAGACAACAAAGACGGCTTTGACCATAACGACAGCTGGAACTGCGGGATAGAAGGACATTCTTCTAATAAAAAGATTGTGGCGCTGCGCGAAAGGCAGATTCGTAACTTCATGTTGGCATTGATGATGTCTCAAGGTATTCCGATGATATTAATGGGCGATGAGTATGCCCATACGCGCGATGGGAACAATAATACCTGGTGCCAGGACAACCGTTTAAACTGGTTTTTGTGGGATCATCTGGATGTTAGACCCGGCTTCTACCGTTTTATGAAGCTGCTGTTAAAATTGAGAAAGTCAATTCCTCTGTTACATCGAGACAACTTTCTGACTGAAAAAGATGTCACCTGGCATGGGCAGATGCCGAATCAACCTGAGTGGACCAATGATAACCGATTCGTTGCTTTTACATTAAATGTGCTTGATAAGTATCCTGAGATCTATGTGGCTTTCAATGCAGGCCATGTGCCGATCAATATAACCCTTCCTTCGCCGGGCGAGGGCAGACACTGGGAATGGGTGATCAACACCCATAACGAGCCGCCGCTAGACTTCTTTGATGGAAGTGACAGACCTTTGGCCCAAAAGATGACTTTTCTCATCCACTCCTATAGTTCAGTTGTGCTGATCTCTGAGCCGAATTCCAAAGGAAAAGAGGCGCCGCCACACGAGGAAGAAGGGGATGCGACAGTCGCTTTTTGAAGGATGAAGGGCGGCGCAGCCGCTTTAACCACACTTTTACGAGTCGCGAAGCGTAGACGGCGCAGCCGCTTTGGAGTGCGCGATTCGTAATAGTGTGGTAAACCGGCTGCGCCGCCTTCATCCTTTGCTTTAGTTTCCGTATTCCAGAATGACAATTTGGGAATTGGGGAATGCCTTTGAGAGAATCTGGGCAGCATGTTCACCTTTCTGTGCCAGCTTATTTATTTCCTCT
The DNA here is from genome assembly GCA_013287815.1 of Chlamydiota bacterium. Classification (GTDB taxonomy): domain Bacteria; phylum Chlamydiota; class Chlamydiia; order Chlamydiales; family Parachlamydiaceae; genus JABDDC01. The sequence goes on along the minus strand of JABDDC010000030.1, from coordinate 7,704 downwards.
AACGACAATTTAGATACCTCAGCTTCTTTTGCCGGAGGCTGATCCTTCAAAGTGAATTGAGCTGCGAAAGGGGTGGCCTTTTTCTCATAGACGCCTGTCTTGCTCAAAATCATGTATCTTGTCACTTTAACAGCTTCTACAACATCAGGTGAGGCATCTACCATACCATCAAAGCCTACTTTCTTCCCATCAACCGCGTATAATTTAGACTTGGGATTGTTAGCTTGAAAGTATGCATTGGTTCTGACTGCAATCGTCACAGCAGCCAAGGCTTCCGGATGTAAATTGTATTGTTCATAATTATTGGTCAGTAAAGCACGAACATACTGCTCGATGGGAGTTTGGTTAACAACACTGATCGAGTCGCCAATATTATAAACATACAAATTGCCTTTGAATTCTTTATCATTCAATATAATCTCAGTCTTTGGATCTCCCGGAACAACTTTGAATTGAAAATAATCAGGAAAAGCCTCGCCCCATTTGATTCCATCATGGCGCGGTTCGATGTCCCGTTTTTTCCCTAACACACGAGGTAAAGTTATCTCTTTGTCATTGTCAGTATTAGGATCAACTAAAGTATATTTGCCCTTGACTTCCAAAGAGGCTCTCTCAACATCATGTAGAACCAGCACCTTGATTGAGGGTGCTTTTGGCTTGCTATATGTAAAAGTATCCACCATGCTATCCCAAAAACCTGCTTGGGCTTTGGTGCCAAAAGGCATAATGGCTAAAATAACGAATAATAATCTCATCAACATTTTCATTTCTCCTTCATATGATTATGCCCTAATGTTGTCACTTCACGGCCGCGGGGTGTCCGCTTGATTAGACCTTGAAGGATCAAATAAGGCTCATGTACTTCTTCTATTGTTGAGGGCTCTTCCCCTACCGAGGCTGCAATGGTATTTAGTCCGACAGGCCCCCCCTCATAATGTTCAATCATTACTTTTAGCATTTTTTTATCCATTTCATCAAGTCCTCTTTCATCTATAGAGAGCATATCAAGGGCTTTGACTACTATGGACGAATCGATTTTTCCATGGGTCTTCATTTGGGCGTAGTCCCGGACCCAGCGGAGCAGGTGGTTCGCCACCCTAGGGGTACCCCGCGAGCGCTTGGCGATCTCAAAGGCGGTTTCTTCGGTCAAGCTGAAGTTTAAGATGCGGGCCGTCCGCTGAATGATTGTTTTAAGCGTTTGTGGGTCGTAGTAGTCGAGCCGGCAGGTGAAGGCAAAGCGGGATCGAAAGGGCTCTGACAGCAGTCCCAGGCGAGTTGTAGCTCCAGCCAGAGTAAATTTATTCAACTTCATCTGGACACTTCTGGCATTAGGTCCGGCATCTATCATGATATCGAGAATAAAGTCTTCCATCGCCTGGTAGAGGTATTCTTCGACAGAGCGATTTAACCGGTGAATCTCATCGATGAAAAGGACATCGCCCTCTTTGAGATTGGTCAAAATACCGGCCAGGTCGCCAGCTTTTTCGATAACAGGCCCTGAAGTGACCACGATGTTGGTACCCATCATCTTAGCGATGATATTAGCCAGCGTCGTCTTGCCCAACCCTGGCGGTCCGCTGAACAGGCAATGGCCGAGCGTCTCCCCTCTCTGCTTAGATGCGCCGATCAAAACTTCCAGCCGCTCTCTGATGGAATCTTGTCCGGTAAAATCGGCCAAACTCTGTGGCCGGAGTGGTATTTCGAAGGTAGGGTCTTGCTTAGAGATGGATGATTCTATGAATCGTTCAGACGACATTGTTCAAGCCTTTTATGAGAATCGACAGCATAACTAAGGAAGTGAATTAATGCAATAGAAAGGGACGTATGGAAACGCGATGTTCTCCTCTGGTATACTAGTCCTGTCAGATTACAAATAAGGTAACCGTTCACGGAGTGTCTGTGTGCTGAGGGTTGTAATCCAGCATGCAGGATTACAGGCAAGTAAAAAGGCTATGGAAGAAATATAAGACATTGGGTCTCGAGGGGTTAATCTCAAAAAAACGGGGTAAACCAAATAACCGAAGGATTCCAGAGGAACGCCGAGATGAGATTGCTGGGATCATCTCAATCAATCCCATCCAAGCTGCAAATTGAGGGTGCAAATAAAAGTGTAGGTTTTGCTATGGGCGCAAAGCCCCGTTGGATGAGTCCATATCCTATTATAAGCTAGTTTTTTCACACTTAAAAAAAATAAATCACCCACCTTCCCACTTATAAATTCAAGAAAATCTCAATAGGAAGACTTTTATATTGCTGTTTTTTGTATAAAAGTGATATACTTCATACTATAATTTACTCGATCGATGATGAAACAGCTCTTAGAATCCTCCTCGTTGCATACCGATTGGTTGAGGTGTCTACCACCCCAGAACAAGTTGTCAACATATTGAAAAAAGAAGGCTCTAAGATCTCCTTGGAGACCGTTCAGCAAGTGTTCCAACATTATGAGTTAGGAAAAAAAACGCTGAACTTCGACTCCTTCCAATCATAAGAGAATTCAGAGATAAGATAGTCAACAAATTGATCCCCAGCACCTTATTCGTCAATCCACAGCTTATTCCCACCGAACCAGAGTCTAATCAGTGCCATTGTGGAGCACGTCTAAAGGTGCAGAAAACTCAAGAAAGAGATGTGGTGGTTCTTGATTTTGGGAAGCTTACCTTTAATGAAACGGTCAAGTACTGCCCTGTTTGTGAAGATGTTTTCGGCTCAGAAAAACTTAAAGCACTTGTTCCTGACTACTGCAAGTTCGGCTTTGATGTTATAGAGTTTATAGGCAAAAAGTTGTTTGTTGAACACCACACGGAAAATGAGGCTCTGATAGCACTTAAAGAAAGAAATGTGCAAATTTCTCCACGAGGAATTTCTTGTCTTGGGGAAAAATTTATCGCTTATCTTGCACGGGCACACAAGGACAAAGAGGCAGAAGTCAGAGGAGAGTCTACGGAAGTGGGTAAGCGAAGCTTGCGGCGATTTTTCAGATAGGCATTAACCTCCTTCTAGCCATCGGCAGAAAGGGGAAGAAGACGCGATTTATGAAATTTAGATTCACGAATCAACAGCGTGTGTTCTATTGGATTATAATCACCGATTGTTAGCCGCGGCAGCTCTCCACGCCGTAATCCCGAGGTGTAAAACAATACCAATGCGAGACGAAAATTTTCTTTACGTAAAATGGATCTAGAAGCTGGTTTGAATTGATTTATTGCTTCCAATAGACGAATAATTTCATCATCAGTAAAAATATGAGGTTGAACCGGTTGGCTTCGTTTTGGAAATTCTAATCGATTCGGAACGAAGCATGATGGATCAGTTCTTCGACGATAAATACAGAGATTGCGTATGATGCCCATCCAGCTACGCCTTGATGAGGGGGTGATGTGCTGATGGATTCGGTACCATCCGGCAAAACTTGCAGCCGTCAGATCACTCTGAGAAGCAGCCAAGAACGCATCAAGATGTTTTAAAACACCGTATTCAACTTCAAACTTTCTTCCGAGAGATCGTTTAAGGGCCAGATAGCGCGAAATTACTGGGCCAATAGGTAAAGAAAATGAGTCTATTGTTTTCATTATAGGGCTCCTTTGTTGGTAGATGTAGATCTAATGGGAAGATTTAAGGGAACTGTACGCAGATCCTCGACGGCTAACCGTAGATAAACGAAGGTGCTTTCGAAGTTTTGATGACCTAATATATCTCCAATAGTTTTGATAGATATGCCTTGACGAAGCATGTGGACCGCATACGAGTGACGTAAACAGTGAACACCCTGGAATGGGATTGGCAGACCACTACGGCGAGACCGGCTTTGAAAAACCTCGGTTACGGCAGTGGGTTTAAGAACTCCATGAGGCGCATGATGGCGGACAAAAATCTCACGAAAACAGCCAGGAGGCCTCCCATGCCGAAGATAAGCGATGATGCTTTTACCTACAGCTGGAGTGAGCGGGAGTGTGACTGAATGAGCTGTTTTACGTTGGAATATTCGTAAACAATTGGCTCTCCAATCGATATCGTCTAGTTTTAAATCAACGACTTCACTTGCACGTAACCCATAGGTTGCAATGAGAAGAAGCATTGAATAATCACGTTTTCCGATTGCTGTCGAACAATCGATAGATTTCAGTAGCGCTTGAACTGTCTCCCAAATTAAGGTCCGAGGCAGTTGTTCCCCTTGATAGACACGTGGGGCTTCAATTGCTGTATTGACCCCAGAAGGAATCGCACCATACAGAGCGAGGAAGCGAAGAAATGAACGAAGGTAGGAATATATTTTCTTTAAATATGCCCGACCAACCCTGTTTCCAGCCTCGCACAGAAAGTCTTCAACGTCTTGCGATGTTAGTTTTTGTAAATACAACAAGCCACCACGCGCTTCAAAACGCATAATAAATTCTAGCGCGATTGCCAGTTGAAGGTGGATTGTAGATGGTGCAAGCCCGCGCACATCCTTTAAATAATTCTGGTAGGTGGTGAGTTTTTCTTCGATTGGTGTTAAAGATAAAGGAGCTAGAGGTAACAATATCCCGTGATCATCCAAATATTGAGTCAATAATTTTATCGTAGAAGAAACAGCGATCTTCCCTTTAGCTTTGCCTTTCTGAGGTATACATGCCTGTAGAGAGGCATGAGACATCTTCGTAATTTTATCACATCTCTGTCGCCGTAATCGACGATCAATAATTCGCATCGCTCGTGCATGCCGACGAATGGTTATTGGTGAATACCCCAGCTGAAGTAAAAATTTTGCTAAATCATCTAAAATTGAACCCAGTATGGGCATCCTGGCTTTCACTTTCATTGCCGGGCTACTTTACGGTGCGGTCTATCTCATCACCGCCAAGATCGAGGCTTCGATCATCACCCACTTCCTTCTCAACTTTATCCACATGATCTTCTTTTCCTACCACTCCATGTGAACTTAGGGCGGCGCAGCCGCCCTCAAATATTAATCTAAATACAAGATCGTGCAAAGGCTCGAAATTTCTTTCGCTTGCGAAGCCTTGGAGTGCTGTGCTCTGCACACCCTTTTTCGTGGTTATTGCATTCACGCGAGCATTAGTGGCAGTGTTTATATGAGAATGGTTCTCACAATTGCGCCAGAAGGCTGTGCAGAGAGGCTGTGAAAAAATAGGGCGGCGCAGCCGCTTTTGGAGTGCGCCGGCTCCGCCGGCGCTTTGTTATTACACACAGTCATGCAATGAAAATCGTGTCGTAGAATATGCTATAATGGCCTCCAGCAACGATTATCTGCTCATCAATGTTGCTAATAACAAAGCGCCGGCGGAGCCGGCGCACTCCAAAAGCACCTGCGGTGCCCTTTTTTTCACAGCCTCAGAGCACAGCACTCCAAGGCTTCGCAAGCTGCATTTTCACACCACAGAGGATCTCTATGAATTATGAGAACTTATTACCCAGTCCCGATAGAGACGATATATGTAAAGCCTATGTGCTTGCGCTACCCTGCACTTTAGACTTGTTGTGAAGGGTTGCATGCGAAGCCTTGGAGTGCTGTGCTCTGCACAGCCTTTATGCACGGTTGTGACACACACTCATTTTCAGGCAACGTGAATGGGTTCCACAAATTTTCACGCAACGAAATCTCTTCTCACAATATCGCCAAAAGGCTGTGCAGAGCACAGCACTCCAAGGCTTCGCAAGCTGCATTCTTCAACAACATTGAAAAGATGCATAACTTTTAGATCCAAACATGATAAATGGCCGTCGCTCAGTCCCGATAGGGACGGCATATGTATAGCCCATAGTGTGTGTAGCCCTGGAAGGGCAAACCCTGGGCGTCTTTGAATTTTTGCTTCAGAAAAATTTAACTCAAATCCGTTGCCAGATCATTTTCAGGAATATCTCTAAGATCTTGAATTGATTCTAAACTTTCATTGTTTGACACGTTATCCCAGTAGAGAAAATCTTTTTCTTGTTTTAAACTCTTATATATACTTCTAAGCAGCATAACCCCTTCAAAGCAGCGGCATTTTTTTACAGCTTCTTGAGCAAAGGTAAGCGCTTCTTTTGCCGGCATTTCATTGATCGGTAAAGAATAACATTCACCTAAGGCAATCAGTAATTGAGGTGGTTTTGGATCAATCATATCATAGGCTCGTTTGTAAGCCTCATAACATTCTTCATAATAAAGCGCGATGTTATAAGCTAATCCTAAAAGCACATTATATCTCCAAGAACTTTTCCATTCCTTAGGATAAAAATGTCTTGTCCATTCTAATACATTTGCAGCATATTCATATAAACTATCTTCGCATGCCCTAGAAAGAACTTCACGGCAAAATCTTATTGATTTATCAAAACCCAAAATTTGCGGCAATTTGAAAGATGAATATTCTATCGATTGTTTCTTCAGTTCCTCGGCTGTACGAATGTTCTTCATCTTATAGTCTCCAAATACGCATTTTTTAAAGTATATTCTTTTAAATTAGGCACTACATCAAAATCCGCTACAACAGTATAGCCTTCTATTTCCATTTTATGAGTTACCTTAAAAACTGTACCATTTTCAGTCTTGAATATTTTATGAATATTTTTCTTATTTCGGATTTCATATTTTTCTAAAAATCCAACCACTTTTTTAAAATCAATTTTGTCATTACCAGTTATTTCTATAATTTTACTCCAAGCGTGTTTTTTTTGCATTACATGAAGATAAACATTTGAGTTTGAAGGTAAAATACTATTTGATTTAGCTGCAGCTTCTACTATAAGAGTTCTAATTTCGGAATGATTAGAAGCTTCTATCAATATTTTTGATTTTTTTGAAGATGAAACAGCGCAATTTTCCAAAGTTGCCATTGTATTTGCTCTTTTTAAAGCTTTGATTTTTTTTACGTATGTAACACCCTTAATTGCTCCTAGAGGCGCAAAAATTTCGACTCCATATTTTCCTATTATGAAACCCATTTTCTTGCCTTTAGAATGATCACTCAGCTTTTTCCATCCCCGTGAAAGCTCACCAATTTCCGGAACTACACATTCGAGACAGTCAAATGATGTATGTTCACTTATATAATCCATAAGAGTATAAGCTGTATTTATGACTTCTTCGCTAACTTCTTTGGGGGAACAAACAAAAGCCCATAAGCCATTGCACATCCCTCTTAATGAACTTAAAACACTAGGAATAAAATCTACAGCCGCCTCTTTTGATCCTTTTAAAATTCCTTTGATTAATCCTGCAGCGAAATCGAGTCGATCATGAGGAACATAAAATCTTAGCGAATCAAAATTACTGCCCATTCCTTGTAAAAAAGGAGGATTTACGTATAATTTTTTGGCAATTTTATAATCTTTAAGAGCTAAATCAACTTTATTTAACTCAAAATATGCATATGCTCTTTCTAAATAGGCGTCTAAATTTTTAGGATTGTATTTAATTGCTTTAGTAAGTAATTTAATTGCATCATCATACAGCAAAAATTCATTATATATTGAAGCTTTTTCTGTTAGATATTCAGATTGAATTGAGAATGATCGGTTCTTCGGAAGAATTGGGGGATAGGGAGTCTCTCTGATCGCTATTCATAACACAAAGAATTTCAATGTGTTATAAACATACCTTTTTGGGATCATTTTTTTCATTTTTCAACCCATTCAAAATAGTGTCTGAACGGGGGTATCCCATTTTATCAAAGCCGAACGGAACAGGCAGTATATGTCGAGGAAATGATACAAATTCAC
>JABDDC010000029.1 GCA_013287815.1 Chlamydiota bacterium | reverse complement strand
CTTTACAATATGCTTTTACAATCTCTGGAAGCATCTGAAATGAGGATTTGTACTGTGCTTCACTGTATTTCAAATAAGCAGCTAACTTTGGATCCGCCTCTATACCCTCTCTGCACTCTTTCAGAAATTCCTTAAGTCGTTTATTTACATCATATTGTTTAAGAATTCCTTGCAGTCGTACCATCTCATTTTCTAGAAATGATTTTCCAATGGAGCGCAAAAAATGGAAGTGACAGATAAGGAGCAAAATGCCCGGAAACACAGCCTGAAAGGCGGCTAAATTCGATGCAAGCATGTCGCAGATGCCTGCTAAGGGATTACCATATTTTTCTTTAAGCCCTGTTAGAAAAGCTGCAACTGTCTCTGTTGATTCTGTGGGTAATTTTACGCTTCCTAAAACTATGCTTACTTTTTCTGAAATTTCCTCCGCAATTGCACTCATCATGTGAGCCGCACCATCCCCTGGATGCATGGCATCGAAATAAAGGAAGTATCCGCCTCCTCTATGTAGAAATCTCTTAACTTCCGATAGCTTATCTTCCTGAGCCTCCACCATATAATGTACGAACTTCTTTGCTAAATAGGTGATTGCACTTTCAGAGATGTTGAGGTTGTATTGTCGCATGAGATCTCTCTGAATTTGTGCAGCGGTATGCGATTGACGCCATACAGCATATCCGATATATTCTATGACATCGTATCCGAAATTAGAGCCTGGGGCCACCAAATCATCCAACCCAGTGAAACGATAAACCTTCCTGCAAGTTCTTGCAGGACATACTTTTTGAGTTTCATGCACATAAAATGGGCCAATGTGCATTGTTCGAACCTGTCGTCTTTTCGTTTTTCGCACATTTAATTTACGATGTGATCCACAGGTGCATTGCGACTCTACAGGCTCGATATGGATGGTCGGTGTTTTGGAGAAAATAGCTCGAGGGTCGAGCTGTGCTGCGGCTTGTTCACGACACAACTTCAAAAATTTAATCGCAATTAATCCGGAGTTTTTTTTTCCAAGTCATTTTCTTCAAAAACCTGCTTTACCTGCTCGCGAGTGATTAACGATCCTCTTTTAGCAAGACTATTTGCAACATCATCGATCCCTGGCTGTACCGGGGCTGATCTAATCGCTTCGACAAGAATTTCGGCGGTGATCCAATCCGGTAACTTCCTTCTGTTGCCAATCTGTGAGCGATTTTTAACTTGTAAGTCTCGAACACAGAGGTCTGGACTAACATATAAACATGGTTTTCTAGAATTTGCCTTGGCTATTTTTTTAGTAGAAAGCAGTGTCTGCAAAGCGCGCTGCACGCGTGTCCTAAAATGCTTTTCTAGCTCGGAATTTGTTTGGCCAGACTCTGACACCGTTATCAGGTGCTCTAATGTACTTATCAATGTTCCGCGCGATGAAAAACCAATGTCTCCGTAATACCAGAAACCATCTTTATTAAACTGAGCTATCTCAGGAAGTGTATAAAACTTTCCATTGTGTGTATAGCTTGTAAGATGGTGCAGCTCCTTAAGATATCTAAAGGCTGTTGCGTGTGATGTCGTGTCAATAGCGTTATAAACACGACCTATGTCGAGCACTTTATGTTTTTGAAAAAGGGTTTTCAATGTAGCCAAGGTTTCTTTTTTACTCATGCATAGCCTAAATATGAGATAGTGTGCATAACGATAACAATTTTAAATGCACACTATCTCATATATTGGTAAAAAAAACCACCTTTCCTTCAATTTATGGGGGAGAAAATGGCATATGTATTTTCTAATATATTCTAAATGAATGCTTTATGTTTCTGGAATGTGTGAATGCGGTTTGAGCAAATGTGCACTTATTGGAATTTGTATCTTACATAAATTGAATAGGTTACAACTTTTTCCAACCGGATTTTGCGATCATAGGTGCTGTCTTGGTCTTTATTTTTCGACACCTGATTAATTGAAAACTGACCTACACTTCCATAATACAAAGAAACTAGACCCGAGTTAATATAGTAACTAGATAATGCTGACATGATGAACTCCATTTTGTTATTTAAACAGGAATTGTAACATATGTTATCTTTTGTCGTCAATAGTTTATTATTGACAAATTTTAATAAAAGGGGTATTTTTGGTTTATTATGAATTTTGGGGCTCTATAGTTTTTAGTAAGCCACAGAAAGGGACATATGGGACAAAAAGAGTAAAATATGTCCCATTTGTCCTTTTCGTCCCATAGGTCCCATAGGTCCCATAGGTCCCATAGGTCCCACTAGTCCCTTTCTGTGGCTTACCTGAGATTCGGAGTAGGTGTAATGTGCTTGGCGAAGCTTGCGCTCAGTCCCTATCGGGACTTAGCAATTGGGCGTCAACTAGATAGGCATGTTTTTTAGCTTACACAGTGGCTTTACAGAAATTCAACACCTCTTGAGGTTTAGCATGGATAAATTACCGCATACATCTGTTTTGCTTAATGAGGTTGTGGAGGCGTTTCGCCCGGGTCAAATTAAGGTTTTTGTGGATGGCACCCTGGGACTCGGGGGCCATGCGCAGGCCATTTTGGAAAGCCATCCTGAGATCGAATTGTTTTTGGGAATCGATCAAGACCCGAGCGCGCTGGCGCTTGCCCGCGAGAGGCTCAAGCCTTGGCAGGCCAAGGTTCGCTTCCTTCAGGGCAACTTTTCTCAATTTGATCAGTTTCTCGACAATGTCAAACCCGATGCCATGTTAGTCGACCTAGGTGTCTCTTCCATGCAGATTGATCAGCCTGAACGGGGATTTAGCTTTACTAAAGAGGGGCCTCTCGACATGCGGATGGATCCCAACGGTGCCTTGACTGCTGCCATCATCGTCAACAGCTGGTCGGAGCAGGAGATTGGCAGGGTTATTCGGGAATACGGGGAAGAGAAGCGGTGGCGATTGGCTGCCCATGCCATCGTCCAGGCGCGCAAGCAGCAGCCGATCACTACCACTCTCGAATTAGCTACCATCTTGAGACCTATTCTGCCTTATAATCCCAAAAAAGGCATTAACCCATTGACATTAGTCTTTCAGGCTTTGCGCATTAGTGTTAATAGAGAGTTAGAAATGCTTGAACTCTTTATGTTCAAGTCCCTCGACCTCCTTGCTCCGCAAGGGCGCCTCGCAGTCATCAGCTTCCATTCCCTGGAAGACAGGATCGTCAAGAATGCCATCCGTCTGGCCGCCGATGACAAATGGGATACGCATGGGATAGGCGGCATGTTCCTCGACAAAGACCCTACTGTCAAGATCATCACCAAAAAGCCCATCGTCCCCACTCCCGATGAAGTCGATTCCAACCCCCGCAGCCGCAGCGCTAAATTGCGCATTGTAGAAAAACTGTAAAACAGTTAAATTCTGAATTTTTTAGGTTGCCATGCCCCTTTTCATACGCTTAATGATTTGCATTGTGATTGTAGGTCTGACCTTATACAAATATATCGATAAAATGAATGAGGTGACCGAGCTCCGTTTGACCATACCGATCCTTGCCAAAGAATTGCAGGATATCAATGAAAAAAATATCGAAATCCAGTATGCTATCGAGACATTTGAAAGTCCCGGGCACCTGATGGAGTTGGCGCGGAAGCCTGAGTTCGGCCATTTGAAATATCCGTATCTCGATGAAGTGATGATCATCTCTGTTGATAATAACAAACCATGAAGAAAGATTCCCCTGTTACACTTGATGAAAAGCGACGAGCGCTTTGTATAGCGACTTTTATCTTCGTGCTGTTTTCTCTTTTGATCGCGCAATTCTTTAACATACAAATTTTGGAAGGGGATAAGTGGCTGGAGATTGCTGAGAGGCAGCATTACTTCATCGTTAAGGAGCCGTTCAAGCGGGGGACTTTTTATGCCAGCAGCCAGTATAAGCAGGGGCACCCGGCCGAACAGCAGCGGTTCGTCGTTGACATTCCCAAGTTCCACTTATATGCCGATCCTAAATCGTTCCCGGATGAGCTTAAGGATGAGGTCTCAGAAAATATTCTGGCTCGCCTGGGCATGTCTTTGGATGAAAGGATCGATTTACGTAAGCAGTTTGACAAGAAGAGCCGGAGCCGCAAGCTGGCAATGTGGCTTGATGAAGAGATGTACGCAGGGTTGAACGAATGGTGGCAGAAGTTTGCCAGAAAAAATAAGATCCCGCGCAATGCTTTGTTTTTTGTCAAAGACTATCAACGGTCATATCCATTTGGCAAGCTCCTCGGACAGGTTCTCCATACGATCCAAAGTCAAAAAGATGATGGCCAGGCCCTTCCTACAGGGGGTCTAGAACTCTACTTTAATAAATATCTGCGCGGCAAGCAGGGAAAGCGAAAACTGATGAGGTCGCCCCGCAATTCCCTTGAGATCGATGAGATCATTTCCTATCCCGAAGATGGTGCTGACATCTACCTGACGATTAATCCGGTGTTGCAGGCCATCGCCGAAGATGAGATTGAAAGAGGCGTGAAGAAGTGCAAAGCCAAAAACGGCTGGGCCGCCATGATGGATCCCTATAGCGGCGAGATTTTGGTCCTGGCCCAGTATCCGTTCTTCAATCCGCAAGAATACCAGTTTTACTTCAACGATCCCGGTCTCATCGAAAATACCAAGGTGAAGGCGGTGACTGACGCTAATGAACCTGGATCGATATTCAAGCCTTTCACAGCTATGATGGCCCTCAAAGGTAATCGGGAATTAAAAGCCAAAGGTGAAAAAGAGCTCTTTTCTATTGATGAAAAGATTCCGACAGCCAGTGGCAAGTTTCCTGGGCGCTCCAAACCCATCACTGATACATCTGTTTCAAAATATCTGAATTTTGACATGGGTATGCAAAAATCTTCCAATATCTACATGGGAAGGCTGGCCGAAAAAATGATCAGCCGTCTAGGCAACGAATGGTACCGCAATCAGTTGCAAAACCTCTTTGGAATAGGTGTCAAAACCAATATCGAGCTGCCTGCTGAAAGCAACGGTGTCTTGCCGACACCAGGAAAATTGCATCCCAATGGTGCGCCTGAATGGTCCGTGCCGACGCCGTATTCCTTGGCCATGGGATACAACCTTCAGGTCACCAGCGTCCAAATTTTGCGTGCCTATTCCGTCTTGGCTAACAAAGGATATTTGGTACAACCGACACTCATCAAAAAAATCGTAAAGAAAGAAAGGGATGGGACTGAGATTGTTTTGCTGGACAATAGCAAGAAGAAAGAGAAGTTTCCAAAAGTGATGGACGAAAGTATCGTCGCCCGGACTGTCGAAGCGATGCGCTATGTTACAAAGCCGGGCGGCACAGCCTTAAAGGCCGACGTTCCCGGCTATACTGAAGTAGGCAAGACGAGTACGACCAAGAAATTAGTCAACGGCATTTATTCCGAACGGCTTTATGTGGCCACTTTTGCAGGGTTCACACCAGCAGATCATCCGGCCTTTATTCTTGTTGTCAGTATGGATGAGCCTGAATATGGCTATATTCCCGGCATCGGTAAAAACCATAATGGAGGCAACTGTACGGCGGGTGTCTTTCGCGAGATCTCCAAACGATCCTTGGCTTATTTGGGAATCCCTCCAGATGATCCTTACGGCTATCCTCCAGGCGATCCGCGACGTGATACCGAAAAAGCCAACTGGATGCCTGAAACGAGAAGGTTGCAAGAAATATACATTAAATGGAATAAATCACCTGAGAAAGTCGTAGAGAAAGAAAAAATAAAAAAATGAAATTAAAGCTATTATTTAAAAAAATTCCACAGGCGCAGATCAAAGGTTCGAAAGATGTTTCGATCACAGGCCTCAGTACCAATTCGAAATTGGTCTCTCCAGGCAACCTCTTCATCGCCAGGAAAGGACGCATGCACGATGGCGGATCATACATCCCTGAAGCTCTTGAAGCTGGTGCCTGCGCGGTCCTAACAGACCTCTATGATCCTTCTTTAAAAAGTACTATTCAAGTCATCCATCCTTCCATAGCATCTATCGAAGGGACTTTAGCTGCCGAATTTTATCACAATCCCGCCGAAGAATTATTTTTAGTGGGGATCACCGGGACAAACGGCAAGACGACTAGTTCGTTTCTTATCAAACATCTGCTGGATCAGTTTCAGGGACCTTGCGGGCTAATCGGCACCATCGAATACATTGTCGGAACAAGCCATTACAATGCCACCAGGACCACTCCTGAGGTAACTGCCAATCACAAGATGCTGCGAGAAATGAGAAACCAGGGCTGTACATCGGCTGTCATGGAGGTCACGTCGCATGCCCTGGATCAGGGAAGGGTCGACAAAATCGATTACGACGTGGCTGTCTTCACCAATCTAACGCAGGATCATCTCGACTACCACCCGACGATGGAAGAGTATTGCCAAGCCAAAAACCTTCTCTTCAAAAACTTGGGCAAAGAAGCCTGGGCAGTGATCAATCAGGACAGTCCGTGGATGCCTAAGATTACCGCAGGATGTCAAGCTAACATTCTCACCTATGGTATTGAACAGTCGGCTGATCTGCGAGCCACAGAAATCCGTCTGGAAAAAGGGGGGACAAGGGCTAAGGTCACTTATCAGGGGAAGGCGCTGGAATGTTTTTTTCCGCTGACCGGTCGCTTCAACGTGTACAACTGCCTGGCTGCCATGGGCGTAGCGCTGGCTAAAAAAGTCTCCTTCGAAACTGTTATCGAGAGAATAAAATCTCTGCCGTCGGTGCGCGGACGGCTCGAGCCGGTCGAAAATGATTTGAGATTAAAAATCTACGTCGACTTCGCCCACTCCGATGACGCCTTGAAGAACGTGCTGCAGACCTTGAATGAAGTAAAGACCGGAAAAATCATCACTGTTTTTGGATGCGGCGGCGACCGCGACAAGACCAAACGGTCTAAGATGGGCGCCGTATGCGAGCAGCATTCTGATTTATGCATCATTACATCTGATAATCCGCGCAGTGAAGATCCCAATGCCATCTGCAAAGAGATCGCAACCGGATTCCAGCTCCAAGGATATGCCATCGAGCCGGACCGACGTGCGGCAATCAAGAAAGCGATCCTGCTTGCCCAGCCTGATGATATCATTTTGATTGCCGGAAAAGGACATGAAACTTACCAGATTTTTGCCACTAAAACGATAGAATTTGATGATGTCGCCATCGCACGAGATATCTGCGCTGAATTAAACCAAAATCTTGCGTCTGGCACCCCCTTCGAATCGCCGTTTCCAGGTTAAAACATCCATAGAGGAATTATGCATCGTATTATTAAATTGCTTATATTAATGTTAGTAGTCTCTGTGGGTGGATTCTGTCAGCCTATTTCCACGCCGGCCAAGTCCAAGCTGTTCCGCCAAAAAACTTTGGAACTGGCAATGGCTGCAAAGCCTCCTATGCTATTAGAAGAAAAAATAGAGAAAATAGAGAAAGTAGAGAAAAAATTTATTATTCTCGATCCGGGTCACGGCGGACACGACATGGGCACACAGTCGATTAGCAAACCGCGCTATCAAGAAAAGTCATTTAATCTTGTGACGGCCAATCTAGTCCGCCGCTATCTGCAGCAAGCTGGTTATAATGTGGTGATGACTCGTGAAGATGATACCTTTATCTCTCTCGAAAAACGGGCTGAGATGGCCAATGAGCTGACTCCAGACTTGTTTATCAGCATCCATTATAATTCGGCGCCCAGTGCCGAAGCTAAGGGAATCGAAGTTTTTTACTTTAACTCCAAAGAAAATAAATCAAGAACACAAAAGTCAAAAAAAGCAGCCCAAGAGGTCCTTAAAAAGGTATTAAAGAATACCTCAGCCAATTCCCGCGGAGTTAAAAATGGCAACTTCCTTGTCATCCGCGAAACCAAAGTTCCTGCCATCCTCATCGAAGGGGGCTTTCTCTCCAATGAAGAGGATCTTCAAAACATCAAAGATCCAGACTATCTCAAAAAACTGGCCTGGGGCATCGCCAAAGGCGTCGAAGACTACCTGAAAAAGAACTAGAAGACAAAATATTACTTTTTACTAAACAATTTATCCTTTTTTGACTATACTTTTTCTTTATTCTTTTAGGATCATGTTCTCGTAGCTCAGTTGGATAGAGCGGTTGCCTCCTAAGCAACAGGTCGCGCGTTCGAATCGCGCCGAGGACAATTTCTTTACTTTTAGACATTTATATATTACATTTAACCTTGAAACGGCGATTGGAACCCCTTCCAATCGCCGTTTCTAGGTTTAAAATTTAGTTGATTATTGTCCTCCTTCACGGAGTCCACATGAGTCTATGGCGCATAAAATCCTTGGAACAACTCGAAAGGGAAGCTTATAGCGGCACCCGGCTCGAGCGCTCGCTTGGATCATTTAATCTTGTCCTTTTAGGCATTGGCGCGATCATCGGTGCGGGACTCTTTTCGATTACAGGTATTGCCACCTCTGAAAATGCAGGACCGGCCGTCATCATCTCATTTTTGCTAGCTTCTGTTGGCTGCACCTTTGCGGCTCTTTGTTTCAGCGAGCTTGCTTCCATGATCCCTATCTCCGGCGGAGCCTATACCTACACTTATGCTACCCTCGGAGAATTCATCGCCTGGATCATCGGATGGAGTCTTATTTTGGAATATGCTGCCGGCGCTACGATGGTGGCCATCAGCTGGGGGGCCTATGTCGTTTCACTCCTTCAGGATTGGCACATTCATTTACCGTATTATCTGGTTGCCTCGCCCTGGCAGCACACCGAACTGCCTGATGGATCCAAAGTTTACGGAATGATTAACTTACCACCGCTGATCATCATGGCATTGCTGACATTCCTCCTGATCAGGGGAATAAGAAAGTCGGCCAAACTCAATGCTATCCTGGTCGGCATCAAAGTGGTCGTGGTTTTAATTTTCATCGCCATCGGTATCAATTATATCGATACAAATAACTATCACCCATTTATTCCGCCTAATACCGGCGTCTTTGGCGAATATGGCTGGAGCGGAATCTTCAGGGGGGCGGGAATAGTCTTTATTGCCTATATCGGATTCGATGCCGTCTCAACAGCGGCGCAAGAGGTCAAACGACCTCAAAAAGACTTACCCATCGGCATTCTAGGCTCATTAGTTGTTTGCACCATTCTTTACATCCTTTTCGCCGTTGTCATGGTAGGTCTGGTCAACTACAAGGAACTTGATGTGGCCGCGCCGGTTGCCATCGCTATCAATAAAACTCCATTCCTTTGGTTAAACGATCTGGTTAAATTGGCGATCATTGCCGGACTGACATCGGTGATCCTGGTCCTTCTCCTGGGGCAATCAAGAATTTTTTACACGATGTCCAAAGATGGATTGATCCCAAGCGTCTTTTCCAAAGTACACAGCCGCTTCCATACTCCCTGGGTGTCAAACCTGATTTTACTGGCTTTCGTCGGACCCTTTGCTGCCTTCGCTCCACTATCCCTGGTGGGACACCTGACCAGCATTGGAACACTGCTTGCCTTCATCATCGTTTGTACCGGCGTCATCGTCCTGCGCAAGACGCGCCCGGAGCTGCACCGTCCCTTCAAAGTCCCTTTTGTCCCATTGATACCGATCCTCGGCATCATCACCTGCCTTTGCTTGATGCTGTCTTTGGAATGGGAGACGTGGGCAAGGCTGCTCGTTTGGCTTGTAGTGGGATTGGCGATCTATTTCTTATATGGAAGGGAACATAGCCACTTGCATCGTTTAGAAGAAAAACATCAACGTATAGAACATTAATTTATTGAGGTACTTATGTCACAAGCAGATATTGGATTAATAGGATTGGCAGTCATGGGACAAAACTTAGTCCTGAATATGAATGACCATGGCTACACTGTCGCTGTCTTTAACCGGACAGTTTCAAAAGTCGATGACTTTCTCCAGGGGCCTGCCAAGGAGACCAAAGTTATGGGTGCCCATACCCTTGAAGAATTCGTCAGCATGCTCAAACGGCCACGCCGCATCATGCTCATGGTCAAAGCGGGCGACGCAGTCGATGAATTCATCGAAGCCCTGTTACCCCATCTCGAAAAAGGAGACATCATCATTGACGGTGGCAATAGTCTCTTCACCGACACCTCCCGCCGCTGCAAAGAACTCAAAGACAAAGGCATCGTCTTCATCGGCAGCGGTATTTCCGGCGGCGAAGAAGGCGCCCGACATGGTCCCTCCATCATGCCTGGAGGTAATCCAGAGGGTTGGCCTCATATCAGGGAAATCTTTCAGTCCATCAGCGCCAAAGTCGATGGCGAGCCTTGCTGCGACTGGGTAGGGGAAGATGGAGCAGGCCATTATGTGAAGATGGTCCATAATGGTATCGAATATGGCGATATGCAGCTAATCTCGGAAGCCTATTTCCTTTTACGAAAAGTCCTAAAGCTATCCCCAGAAGAACTGAAAAGCGTTTTTGAAGAATGGAATAAAGGGGACCTCGACAGCTACCTGATTGAAATCACTGCAAAGATTTTCGGCGTAAGAGATGAAGACGGATCATTACTGCTCGATAAAATTCTTGATGTGGCTGGACAAAAAGGGACCGGTAAATGGACTGTTATCAATGCGCTCGACCTAGGTATGCCATTGACACTCATTGGTGAAGCTGTTTTTGCCCGCTGCCTTTCTTCCCTTAAAAATGAAAGAGTTGAGGCCGGCAAGCTCATTAAAGGCCCCGATGTTAAATTTGAAGGCAACCGCGATGAATTTACCAATGCTGTCAGGCAAGCCCTTTATTCTTCCAAGATTATCAGCTATGCCCAAGGTTTCATGCTGATGGAACAGGCAGCGACAGATTACAAATGGAAATTGAACTATGGGGGCATCGCCCTCATGTGGCGCGGCGGCTGCATCATCCGCAGCCAGTTCTTGGGGAAGATCAAAGAGGCTTTCAAGAATAATCCTAAGTTGCATAGCTTATTGCTCGATCCCTACTTTCTCAAAGAATTGCAGTCGCGTCAAAAAGGGTGGCGCAAAGTTGTCTCTACATCTGCAGAATTAGGCGTCCCTACGCCCTGCTTCAGCACGGCCCTTTGCTTTTACGATGGTTATCGCACTGCTGACCTGCCTGCCAACTTGATCCAGGCGCAGCGCGACTTCTTCGGCGCCCACACCTACGAGCGGACCGACAAGCCGCACGGCCAGTTCTTCCACACCAACTGGACCGGCACCGGCGGCCTCGTCAGCTCCGGCTCCTACAACGCGTAACGCGCGAATCGTTGCTTGCGAAGCCTTGAAGTGCGGTGCTCTGAGCCTGTGAAAAAAAGGGCACCAGAGGTACTTTTGGAGTGCGCCGGCTCCGCCGGCGCTTTGTTATTAGCAACATTAATCGCCGTTTCCAGGATTTAATAGAGATTTAGTTTTTTTTCGTAGCTGCTAGCTCTTCAAACTGCAAGATAGAACAAACAGTATTTATATGTGGACGCTTCTCCATATCGGGATCGACCATTTGTTCGATAATGAAAGAATGCTGAAATGTATTTAGTGTTTTAGATAATGGCTGCATCGTACGGCCAAGGCAATAAACCATCTGTTTCATGTGAATATCCATGACTGCATCGTAATCGATGACATCTGAATTTACAATTTTCTTTAACAGGTCTAAATCGCCTTGCGGAAACAAGGTAAAATGAGGGGCCCTCACCCGTTTGCGCGAAATCTGACTGCACCAAATTCCTCCATCCGTGTCCGCATGTCGGGCGACTATCCGGTCATTTTCCATATAAAAATGGATGTTGGAAGGTTTAATGTCATTTTGGATACATTTCCGGATATAAAAATATTTGATTCCTTCTGCAAGATCGAGAAAGATAGAATTGAAATTGATTTTAGGGTGTATGTCAAGGTTATAATCATCTAGAGTACAAACCGCTAAATTCATTCCGTAAAGACCCAGCGCATGAACTAGGGCCATTTTTGGTACACCTCTTTGGGATCCATTTTCATTCAATTTAGTGAGTATATCTACTCCATTTTGGATTTGATCTATTGCCTTTTGCATTGCATTCAGATCATCCATGGGAACTTGAGGATTGTTTTGCGTATCATATTCTTCACGTTCGTCATGAGTTGGAGATTCCATGAAATTAATGTATTGTTGTATGCTCAGATTCGAATTTCCAATTTTAGCAGTTTTAAAAGCGATCTTCTCTCCGGTATCTACATTTCGCCCTTCCACAACTCTTCCGAATGCTCCTTCACCAAGGAGGTTTTGAGATGACACATGGAAGATCGACATTTTGTTGTTTTGTGTGCTGACAACAAGTTCGTTATCCGTGTCAAAATTCAGTCTTGACACTCCAGAATTGTCGCTTTTAAGAGCAACGTTCATTGCTTTTCTGAAAGCGGGAGTGTTTTTTAACTTTTTTCCACAGGATAAAAGTAATTTATAACGATCAACTATAGAATTAGTTCTTTTTTCAATCTCTTGTTCAGATTCCTCAGAAGAAGTTGTTCCAGCCGATAGATGGCTGCTATCTGATTGTTCAATGTTTGATATGGATATTTTACTATCAATATTTATGCTTGAGTTAATGTTAGATTTTAATAAGTTTACGTCTATAGTTATTTCAGTTGCTTTTCTCTTGTTATATTTAGTTGTGTGTGTTGTGTTTTCTTTGTTACATAAATTAGTTTCTTTGTTTTCGATAATAATAGATTTAATGCAATTAAATTTAATTAAATCAAGCTCTACTTCTTCAGAATTTCTACTTTTTGTCTGTATAGCTCTATTGTCTATCTGAGTAAACATTAGATGATTTAAGTCGGAAAATGGGTAAACTGTGGATATATATGTCATCGGAAATCCTGATATTCAAATTCGACGTGAGTTTTAACTAAAAAAAAGCAATTTTATAACATAACGTCCATTTTCGTCAAATTAAAAATGAAAAAATATTCATATTTATATTACTTTACATATGCTAATTCATAAACAAAAATTAAATAATATGTTTACCAGAAACTTGAATTTTATAAATGAATATTAGCTTATAGTGTCTTTATTATATAAACATTTGTATGTATTTTATTGTATTTCAACAATACTTGATCTTTTATTTTATTTTTATTCTATAAATACAAGAGTTGTTATTTCTGCATCCAATAAGCTAGATTTTTGGTGGTTCAGTTTTTATCGCAAAGATTTCTATACTTGATCTTGCGCCCCTTTCAGGGTCTGTGCAGTGGCTACACATCTGCCGTTTCTAGGTTAATGGGAGCTGTCAATGGATGTAAACCATCAACTAAATGGACAAATGAAGGCTGGCAAAAGAACAAGTTCAACTGAAGGCACACTCATTTTCCCAAACTTCCTGCTTTATGTTTGAGTTTTCTGATCTCTTCCAGAAGATGTTCTGAGATGGCTTGCTGAGCTTCTTTTTTATGCATATGCAGATAGGGCTCCATAGCAATGGGCTTGCCGAAGAGGATGGTGATTTTGTTGCCGAATTTGGGTAAACGGCTGTTACGCGGCCATGCTTCATAGGCCCCTTCGATGTAGGCGGGGATGATCGGGCACTTCATCCGGAGGGCCAGCATGGCCACGCCTGACTTGATGGAAAGGAGATCGCCGTGGTGCGACCGTTCCCCTTCGGGGAAGATGACGACTTTTTTTTCTTCTTCAAGCAATTTGCAAATGGTTTTCATCGATTTGATATCTTGTGCCGATTCATTGACGGGATGGGCATTGAGTTTTTTGATAAGCCATTTCATATAAGATGTTTGGAAGAGGCTGGCTTTGGCTAGAAAGTGGACCTCTTCCGGCCAAGCGATGGCGATGATAGGCGGATCAAAAAAGGAGGTGTGGTTGGGGGCGATGATGGCACGCCCTTTTACAGGATGTTCCGTCCCATAAACCTTGCATCGGTAGAGCAAATGGAAAAATCGGCTCAGGGAAAACCTAGTGAACCAATAAAAAGCTTTCATGAAGATTTGTGGGTTTTTTGACTGTCTTTATGTTCCAAAATTTTGTATACAATTTCATCGATGGAGAGATCCGATGTGTCGACAACGAAGGCATCTTTAGATTGGAAAAGGGGAGCCAGTTCCCGATGGGAGTCGTAATAGTCTCTTTTAGTAATTTCTTCTTGGCATCTTTCGATGGTCAAATCTTTGCACTCTTCAGGAAATTTGGCTTTGAGTTCATCAAAACGCCTTTTTGCCCTGATTTCATCGCGTCCTGTCAGAAAGACTTTTAAGGAAGCATCGGGAAAAACAACGGTACCCATGTCGCGCCCTTCAAAGACAGCATTGACTCCTTCGGACAGTTCGCGTTGGACAGCCACCAGCTTATCGCGGACTGGCTTTAAAGCAGAAACTTCGGAGACAGCCGATGTAACTTCATCTTTGCGGATTTTGTCTGTCACATCTTCGTTATCGACGAAATAATGGCGTTCTCTCTGGAAGATGCGTATGTCGAGCTGGAATTTTTTTAGATATTCTTCTAGAGCAGCAGGATTTTTGAGGTCGACTTTATTTTTGAGTATTCCGTAAGTCAATGCGCGATACATTGCTCCGGTATCGAAGAAGATATAGCCAATGGCTTCGGCCAGCTTTCTGGCTATAGTACTTTTACCTGTTGCGACAGGTCCATCAATAGTAATAATCATAGTTTACCCTAGAAACTTCATCCTTAACAAAAGATACATTAAAGGCAAGGTAAAAACAAGAGAATCGACAGTATCGAGTATGCCGCCAAGGCCGGGGAGGCTGTTGCTGTCTTTGACGCCGGCATCCCTTTTTAGAATCGATTCGGCCAAATCACCAAACAGCGATAAGACGCTGATGATCAATCCCAGACAGATACTTTGCGACAAGCTAAGTGAGTGATAGTTAATGAAAAAATAATAGAAACAGAGGCTGGCGCCGACGGCCGCAAGCAATCCGCCTATAGCCCCTTCGACGGTCTTTTTCGGACTGATCAGAGGGGCGAGCTTAGTCCTGCCCATTAGACTGCCCATAAGATAGCCGCCAATGTCGGTAATCTTGGTGACGACCAGAATGTAGGCTAACCAAAGGCGTCCGTCGCCAAGATCGCCTTCCTGGGCGAAATAATTGATTTCTATTCCAAAGGTAAGGGGAACGGTCAGATAGAGAATCCCGAAAGTCGAGACAGCTAGATTGGCAAGGGGATCGTGGGATTTATGGAAATAGGAGGCGAAAAATAAAATAAAGGTGCCGAGCAGAATCATGGCAGGCAGAGCCGATGCATAGTCGGGATAGCGCATGCTCAGATAGCTGGCGATGACGTAGGCTGTCGTACAGCCTACCCCCAGCCAGATCTGTGGAAAAAAACCTTTATGCTGCGCCAGCTTGTAATATTCGATGACTGCCATGCTGATGACAGCAGCATTGATCAAAACAAAGAAGGGACGGAAATAAGGGTGATTTGAAAAATAAATGGCCAATGCTACCAAAAGAATTCCAATGCCGCTAGTTAAGGCCCGCTCTTTAAAATGGTTGTTCATTGAGCCCCTCCCCAGCGCCGCTCACGTCCCTGATAGTCGATAATGGCATCGAGAAGATGCTGCGGCTTGAAGTCAGGCCACAAGACCGGAGAGATATACATTTCAGTGTAAGAGATTTGCCAGAGAAGAAAATTGCTGATGCGAAGTTCACCGCTTGTCCTGATAAGCAATTCCGGATCTTTCAAATTTTTGGTGTCGAGGTAGTTAGAAATGACTTTTTCGGAAACTTCATCCTCGCTCAATTTTCCTTGCTTTACATCATGCATGATCTGTTTGACGGCGCGGCAGATCTCGTTGCGTGAGCCATAATTAAGGGCCAGGATCAAGCGGATTTTATTGCTCGGTTTAGTAGCTTCTTTCACCTGGGCAATGGCATTTAATAGAAATTCAGGAAGAGGTTCCAAATTGCCGATCACATCCAGCCGGATACCCGAATCGATCATGTCGGCACATTGTGACAAGATGTAGGTGGCATAGAGGATCATCAAGGCGTCTACTTCGTCTTGCGGACGGTTCCAATTTTCTGTCGAAAAAGCGTAGAAAGTGACCTCTTTCACTCCCAGATCTTTGGCGGCTTTTACCATTTCAATGAGAACGTCGGCGCCCATCTGATGTCCTTGCTGAACAGAATAAAAGGCCCTCTTGGCCCAGCGTCGGTTGCCATCGGGAATAAAAGCAATGTGGTGGGGGATACGATTTTTATCGAGCTTGGCGAGGACTTCAGGGTAGAATCTGATTTCACTTTGGGTTGTCATTCTGCTTTCAACACTTCCATGAAAGCGTTTTGCGGAATATTGACTTTACCGATCTCTTTCATCTTCTTCTTACCTTTCTTCTGCTTTTCCCACAGCTTTCGCTTACGGGTGATGTCGCCGCCATAGCACTTGGCCGTCACGTTTTTAGTGATGGCGCGGATTGTTTCACGAGCGACGATTTTTCCTCCGATGGCTGCCTGGATGGGCACTTTGAAGAGCTGCATGGGGATGACTTCGACCAACTTTGCGCAAATGGCCCGCCCCTTGGATTCCGCCTTTGAGCGGTGGACCAGGCATGAGAAGGCATCGACCGGTTCTTCGTTGACTCTTATTTCAAGCTTGATGATATCGCTTGACTCGTAGGAGTCAAATTCGTAATCGAACGAGCCATAACCTTTGGTGATCGATTTTAGTTTGTCATTGAAGTCGGTAATGATTTCATTAAGAGGGAAACGGTATGTCAATAAAAGGCGTCTTGCATCCATAGTCTCTGTTTTAGTGCATACGCCCCGTTTATCCATGCCGAGGCTCATGATGGCTCCCAGGTATTCTGAAGGGACCATGATGTGGCACTTGACCCAAGGCTCCTCAACTGACTGGATGAAGCCGGCATCGGGGTAGTAGACTGGGTTGTCAATTTCCTTGAAGGTGCCATCGTTCAGAGCAAAGCGGTAAATGACGCTTGGAGCCGTCGAGATGACGTCGATGTCAAATTCGCGCTGGATGCGTTCAAAGACGATTTCCAAATGGAGCAGTCCCAAAAAGCCGCAGCGGAAGCCGAATCCCAATGCGGTGCTGCTCTCCTGCTCGATATGCAGGGCTGAATCGTTGAGCTGCAACTTGTCCAACGCATCGCGCAGCCCCTCGAAGTCGGACGAATCGATCGGGTAAATGCCTGCAAAGACGACAGGGGAGATGACTTTGAATCCAGGAAGAGCTTCAGGTGCCGGATATTTCTGCAAGGTGATGGTATCGCCGATCTGGACGTCAGATGATTTCTTGATGTTCGCGATGAGATAGCCGACTTCGCCGGAACGGAGCACTTCCACAGGTTTTTCTTTTGGAGTAAACGTGCCCACTTCCAATACTTCAAAGTTCTTGTTGGTGGCCATCATTTTAATGAGTGAGCCTTTTTTGATTTCACCGCTGATGAGACGGATGTAGACCATGACGCCGCGATAGACGTCGTAGTGGGAATCGAAGAGGAGCGCTCTCAAAAGATCGTCCTTAGGTTCAGCAGGAGCAGGAACGGCTTTTAAAATCTTTTCTAAAATGGCGTCGACGCCCAGTCCTGTCTTGGCGGAACAACCAATAGCATCAGATGCATCAATGCCAATGATATCTTCAATCTGTTTGCGTACCCCTTCGACATCAGCCGCAGGAAGGTCAATTTTATTGATGATGGGCAGGATTTCCAGATTCCGTTCCATGGCCAGGTGGACGTTAGCTAATGTTTGTGCCTGGACGCCTTGGCCGGCATCGACAACCAATAGGGCCCCTTCGCAAGCTGACAGAGAGCGCGATACTTCATAAGTAAAGTCAACGTGTCCGGGTGTGTCGATTAGATTGAATTGATAGGTCTCGCCATCCTTGGCTTCATAATACATGGTCACCGGATGGGCCTTGATCGTAATGCCTCGTTCCCGTTCGAGGTCCATGTCATCGAGCAGCTGCTCTTGCATGTCGCGTGCAGCAACCGTATGGGTCAGCTCTAAAAGCCTGTCCGCCAAAGTCGATTTTCCATGGTCGATATGCGCAATAATGGAAAAATTGCGTATCTTTTTACGATCGTATTGGTACATGAATTCCTTAAAGTTGGTAACCATATTCTTCGTGAACGTGAACGTGCCCGTGCCCGAATGAAAGCGCTACCTAGCAAAAAGTTTCGCTGTCTTTCGGGCACGGGCACGTTCACGTTTACGTTCACGAAAAGTTACCTAATTGCGGCCAAGATGACTCGAACATCCACCGAGTTGCCCCGACTAGAACCTGAATCTAGCGCGTCTACCAATTCCGCCATGGCCGCATAGCGAATAAATGTAATCTAATTGTCCAATTAAAGCAAGAGGGATAAGGAAAGTATAGAGTACAGGAAATCAAAACAAATTATTGAATTTAGGGCTGAGGGATGAGAGATTGTGCTAAGGGTTGTAATCCCGCATGTGGGATTATAACCCTTTTTAAATTATAGTGGCGCAACTCTTCCATAATAGGGCATGATTTTAAAGGAATCGCGCCATTATCAGTGATTTTAGTGGCGCGATTAAGTCGAAATCTAATAATTTTACCATTAAATGGCACAATTCTTCGTCACCGGATGGGCCTTGATCGTTTATCTATGATCTCTAAAAGGCGCAATAACATTGTGAATTTGGTTGCAGCCTAATTGTTTTTCTATGATAATTCGGTTATAACCAAATAAAATCGGATAAATCATTCGGTTATAACCTAATTCTTGGAGCTGAAAATGAATCAACTTTTTGAGATTCAAAGAATATTACTAGACCAATTTCAAGAACTCCCTTTTTTTTCTCGAAAGATTTTTCAAAATGTCACTTTGGATAATAAGATTAGCGGGATTTTAGGGCCGAGGGGGGTTGGAAAAACTACTTTTTTACTTAATTTGGTCTTGAATCATGGTGCAAGCCTCCGAAAAGCTTTGTATGTTTCAGCAGATAATCTTTACTTTTTAGATCATCGACTGCTGGAACTTGTCGATCGGCTCTATAAAGAAACCGATGTCAGGCTTCTGTGTATAGACGAGGTACATAAATATCCAAACTGGAATCAGGAATTGAAAAATATTGCGGATACATATTTGGATTTCCGTATTGTCTTCTCAGGAAGTTCTATGATTGATCTCATCCAGTCTAAATATGATCTTTCCCGTCGGGTGACGATTTATTATTTGCATGGTTTTTCTTTTAGAGAATATCTTGAATGGCATTTAAAGAAGACCTTGCCAATTTACAGTCTGGATGATCTGGTTAATTCACATCTTCAAATTGAGCAAGATATTGGAATACCGGAAATCATAAAACATCTTCATGAATATTTCAGGACTGGATACTATCCTTTTTTTTGGGGATTCACACAAGATAGGGAAAAATTTCAATCAATAGATAATTCAACTCAAAAGACCATTTATGAAGACATCGGAACGTTCCATTCATTAAAAACTCCAAGTCTTCTTATCATAGAAAAACTATTTAAATTTATTCTCAATTCAGCTCCGGGTGAATTAAGTGTTTTTAAATTAGCCAAAACACTGGATAAAGATTTTGAAACCATTTCATCCTATGTGCATTATCTTCATGAGGCGGGCCTGGTTCGCTTTCTTTATCCTCATCTTTCCGGTAATGCTTCCCTTAGGAACCCGTCTAAAATGTATCCTGATAATACCAATCTTCTTTATGCCTCTTATGTCCCGCTTGCTCAAGACAAAACTTTAGGGAAAGTGCGCGAAACTTTTGTGATCCAACACCTTCAAAATGCTAACCATTCAACTTTTTATAGTAAAAATGGAGATGTTCAAGTCAATAATTACCTGTTTGAAATTGGAGGACCGAGTAAAAAAGATACTCAAATCAAAGGAAAAAAAAATGGATTCATCCTCAAAGATGGCGTTTTAACTGGCTCAAAAACGGAGATCCCCCTCTATCTGATCGGATTTCTTTACTAAAGTACGATGAAATTCCACCACCTCCGCCCGGCTCCAATCCACGCATATTCCAAAGCGCTTCGCGCCCTTTCTATTGAAAAAATTATTCCTTTATCCTATGATCCCATGACAAAAAAAGATTACTTATGCTACCGCTCTACAAAAACCTGCTAGCTCCTTATCCATGCTCAGTTTCTGAAAAAAAAGAAAACTATATTTCCTTGACCGAAAGGCACTTGCAGGCGGTGTGGCTGGAACAGAAGTACATGCGTCCATTGATGACTGCCGATGGTGAGCCCATCAAGGTCATTTCACCTGGTTTATGGAATACCGAAGCCGGACCCGATTTTTTAAAGGCTCATCTGAAAATCGGTGACAAAGAATTAAAAGGGGACATCGAAATCCATCTCAATGATGCCAGCTGGTATGCTCATAAGCATCACGAAGATGAGAGGTACGATATGGTGGTGCTTCATGTCGCTTTCTGGGTGCCGGCAAATCAAAACCCTATCATTTCACGCTGTGGCAATCAAGTCAGGACCACCCATCTCGAAAACTACATGACGATCCCTTTAGCAAGGCTCGTTCAACTCATCGACCTCGACCTCTATCCTTACAAACGTTTTACCGGCAGCGGCCAATGTTCCCAATCGCTCTTCAAAAACCTTTCAGAAGAAAAGATCGAAAAGCTGTTTTCTTCAGCCGCTTATTGGCGCTGCGAAAAGAAAGTGGAATACCTCCAAAGCCGTTTTCCTGACAGAACCATGCAACTGGCCGGCGGCATCGCCATGGCTTTGGGATATAAGCATAACGCCGAAGCTTTCATCGATTTATTTGCTGCATTGCTGCGCTATCGCGATCTTTCCGAACACGAACTATTGGCCATTGCTTTGGGGTGCTGCGGCTTTTTTGAAGAGCGGTTCGTCAAATGGGAGCACTCTAACTCCTATCGGCAGCTACGCCTCCTATGGTGGGGAAAGAAAGATGAAGCTGACTTCCAGGCTGATCTTCGGCTGGACCATATTCGTCCCCTTAACCATCCTGTCAGACGCCTTGCTTATATGGCCAAATTATTGCAAGATCCCCGCATGGAAGACCTCTGGTTTAAACTGATCAATATTTGGTGCGATTTTGCCTCTAAAGATTTTTCGTCGGTTGGTACCCGTATCATCAAGCAGCAGTTGCTCGATCTTGTACCTGATTACCAGGATCCCTATTGGAATTCCCATTTCCTTTTTGAACCACAGTCGGGAGGGCATGCCATTTCCTTTATCGGCAAAGATACCAAGGCTGAGATTGTCATCAATGTCTTCATTCCGCTGCTTCAAGCCCTTGTCAAGGAGTCGGGAAATTCTAAGTGGTGGGAGTCTTTTCAGCACCTCTACCATACTTTTAGGGGTATCACTACCTCAAAAAGTCGCTACCTGCAGCATCGCTTCTTTGGCAACAGCCCCAAAGCAGCCATTCTCAACACTGCCCGCCTGTCGCAGGGGGCGTATCAGATCCACAAGGATTTCTGCCTTCACTATGAGGCCAGCTGCGAGGGATGTCCCTTCGTCAAGCGCTACCATGACAGCGTCTAGATTTCAGCGAAAAGGCACCAAGAAATAAAAGATGCAAAGATACCGATACCGATACCGATACCGATACCGGTGCAGGGACCATACTATTATTAAACACAGAGGCACAGAGGGATGGAGGCCACAGAGAAGAGAGCAGACAGGATGTAGAGGATGGTAAGGATAGGTAGGATAAGAGCAGGGAGGATGTATAGGATGGTAAGGATAGATAGGATAAGAGCAGAGAGGATGTAGAGGATGGTAAGGATAGGTAGGATAAGAGCAGACAGGATGTAGAGGATGGTAAGGATAGATAGGATAAGAGCAGAGAGGATGGTAAGGATAGATAGGAAGTTCCCCGAAGAAATACGCACTATCATTTATACAGGGGTCTG
>JABDDC010000028.1 GCA_013287815.1 Chlamydiota bacterium | reverse complement strand
CGAGAAGATCATCAATATTTTCTCCGGCGTTTTTGCGCCCTGTGCAATAAAAAGCAATTTCACGGCCTTCAACGATGGACAATAAGACTGATGTATAAATCCCTTTCCGAAATTTCTTGTTCTTATTTCCCTGAGAACTGTTTTGTGCTTGCCATTTTTCGACACGTGCATTTTCTGCAATCAGATCTAAAATCTTTGCGGTAGTATCGTCATTATGTATCACCTCACCTTTTGCAGCTATTTCAAGAAGGGCTTTATGAACAGGAAACAAGGCAAGCGCTACGGACTCTGTCCATTCCCACATCTCTGAATCAGAGATTGGAACTTTCATCAGGTTTTGCCATGTTTCGAGGCGATATAAGGGTGTTCCCAGTTGGTATTTTGCGAGGCATACTAAAGCTCTTGCCGAATAGTCTGCCCTTGGTTGAGTAATAACTTCCTTGGGAAATTTTGCGCGGAATATCGCGTTACATGTATTGCATCGCAATCCTTGAGCGCAGTAGGCTTCAGCTTTAAGTGGAGGCTGTCCTTTATAAACAAGGATCGATTCAGGATCCCAGAGAGGATCTGAGATTCAATTCAAGATTCGATCCAAAATCCATTTACTTAATGTCTGTAATCCTATACGATAAATTATATAAGGACTAATATTATGGACATTAAAAATATCCCCTTTCCTGTTAAAAGAGCTTTGAAAAAGTTTGGACAGGATCTTCGTGATGCTAGAAAAAGGCGTCGAATTACCATGGAGCTTGCTGCAGAAAGAGCAGCAATTAGTCGCGCGACCTTAAGTAAAATTGAAAAGGGCGAGGATGGAGTTTCTTTGGGAGCTTATGCCAAAGTTTTATTTGTATTAGGAATGATTGAACGGCTGGTCGAATTAGCCGATCCCACATTTGATTCATTAGGTATGGGATTAGAAGCTGACAATTTACCAAAGCGTATTCGCTTTTCCCGAAAAGAAAAAGGAGAAGAGTGAATGGAGCATGCTATTTTGGTTTATGTAGATCTAGTGGGCATTCCTATGAAAGTAGGCCAACTTTGGGGCCGCTTTCGCAATGGGCGAGAAAGCATGTCGTTTGAATATGACCGTGATTGGTTAAATCATCCTAAACGATTCTCGTTAGATCCAGCTTTAAAATTGGTTGCCGGTTCTTTTCATGCAGCATCAGACAAACCTCTTTTTGGAGCAATTGATGATTCTGCCCCTGATCGTTGGGGTCGCTTGCTTATGCGTCGCTCTGAAAGAAAAAATGCTGGATATGAAAAGCGGACTGCACGTGCATTAAAGGAAATTGATTTTTTATTGATGGTCGATGATGAAGGAAGACAAGGTGCGTTGCGTTTTAAAAGAGAGGAACAAGGCCCTTTCTTAACTACCTATGACAAAAACCATATCCCCCCTTTAGTTTCAGTTGGTAAACTGCTCACAGCTGCAAGCCATGTCATGCAAGATTCGGACACTGAGGAAGATCTTCGACTATTGCTTGCTCCTGGTTCCTCATTGGGAGGAGCTAGACCTAAATCCTCTGTAAGGGACAAGGATGGTCATTTAGCGATTGCCAAGTTTCCGCGCAAGGATGATGAAATAAATATCATTGCGTGGGAAGCCGTTGCTCTTTCGCTAGCAAACAAGGCAGGAATTCAAGTGCCAGAGTGGCGTATTGAGACAGTAGCACGTCAACAAATCCTTTTGTCTAGGAGGTTCGATCGGAGAAAAAATATCCGTATCCCATTTCTGTCTGCCATGAGTGTTTTAGGGGCAAAAGATAACGAAATGCATAGTTATCTTGAAATCGCCGATGCTATCCGGCAAATGAGCGCTTCACCTAAAGAAGACCTGGAAGGTCTATGGCGTCGTATTGTTTTTAATGTTCTGATTTCTAATGTGGATGACCATTTGCGTAATCACGCATTTCTCTACTCTGGTCTGTCTGGTTGGCGTTTGTCTCCAGCATATGATTTGAATCCCACACCAACAGATATTAAACCAAGAATTTTATCCACCGCGATCGATTTAATAGATCCTAGCGCTTCTCTTGATGTGGCAGCCAGTGTGGCACACTATTTTGATCTCGACAATTTACAAGCGAAAGGTATTTTTAAAGAAGTAGGCTTAGCGACAGCTTTATGGCGTGAAGAGGCCGCAAAACTTAAAATAAAAAAAACAGAGATTGATCAGATGGCTTCTGCTTTTGAGCACGAAGATCTTCAAAAGGCGATAAAGTAGTGTTTCACTGAAAGAGTAATAATGATGAAAACGAGTAAAAAATTTCAAAAGGCGCTTTTTATTTTTAGAAGAGATTTGCGCTTAGAAGATAATACAGGGCTTGTTTTTGCTCTTGAACATGCTCAAGAAGTTATTCTTTGTTTTATTTTTTCACCTGAACAAATTGAACATAACCCTTATCGAAGCGACCATTGCCTGCAATTTATGATTGAGTCTTTGGAGGACTTAGAAAAAGATATAATCAATAAAGGGGGAAGGCTTTACCTGTTTTATGAGAAACCGGAAAAGGTGGTTGCGGAATTGATTAGAAATCAGCATGTGGATGCTGTAGTTGTGAACCGAGACTATACTCCCTATAGCATCAAACGGGACCAAAAAATCAACGCGACCTGTAAAAAATTGGGGGTATCCTTTTGTTCTTTCGATGATGCTCTCTTGCATTCGCCGGATCAGACCTTGAAAGGAGATGGAAAGCCCTATACAGTATTTACTCCCTTTTATCGCAATGCTATGAAATTGAATGTAGCGCTTCCTGTGACTAATCGATACAAGAATTATTACTCTACTACTATTCCTCTTGCTACAGGCAGTAGCCTCTACAAGACGATCCTTCCTAAGCGCCTTCTTCCGCCGAGCGGGGGAAGAACTGCCGCTTTAAAGATTTTAGAGAAAATAGAGCAGTTTTCTTACTATGAGTCATTGAGAGATTTTCCTTCGGAGCAAGGCACAACGCATCTCTCTGCACATCTTAAATTTACCACTTGTTCGTCACGAGAGGTATACTGGGTAATATCCAGACAATTAGGAGCTTCTTCGGCTCTGATCCGGTCCCTATACTGGCGAGATTTTTTTACTTCGATTGGATTTTACTTCCCTCAGGTTTTTTCAGGCGCTTTCCATGCTAAATTTGATCGCCTTCAGTGGAGCCATGATGAACAAACTTTTAGAAAGTGGTGTGAGGGGAAGACGGGATTTCCTATCGTTGACGCAGGAATGAGGGAGATGAATCAGACAGGGTTTATGCAAAATCGTGTGCGAATGATTGTTGCTAGTTTCCTTGTAAAAGACCTCCATATTGATTGGAGGTGGGGAGAGAGGTATTTTTCGCAAACACTCATTGACTATGACCCTGCAGTAAATAATGGGAATTGGCAGTGGGCAGCCAGCACTGGATGCGATGCTCAGCCTTATTTCCGCATCTTCAATCCCTGGATGCAGGCGTTGAAGTTTGACCCCAATTGTTTGTATATTAAAAAATGGATACCTGATTTGACTTCACTCTCCTCTGAGATAATCCACAAATGGCATCAAGAAAAGCATCACAGCCAATGCCTCTCCTATCCAATTCCTATCGTTGATCATGCCAAAGAATCCAAAACCGCTCTTTCATTATATAGAGAAACACAAGGGATTGATCGATGACAAAAATTTTGATTACAGGGGCCAATGGATTTGTAGGAAAAAGACTGATCCTTTACCTCCTAAACCAAGGTCATCAAATTTATGCTTTGTGCCGCATTAAAGAGGCTAAAGTTTTTGCTGAAGATAGGCAAAATCTTCACTACATTTGGGGAGATCTAAGAAATCCTGAAACTATAAAAAGTATTCCGAAAGATATTGAAGCTGCTTATTATCTCGTCCACTCTATGTCCGAAATTGTCGGCAACTTAGTGGATACTGAAGTTGAAGTAGTCGAACAGTTTCTAAAGGGGATAAAAAAATCCCATATTAAGCAGATTATCTATTTAGGAGGGATTATTAATGATGAAAAAAGGTTGTCTCCTCACCTTAAGTCACGATTATTAGTCGAAAAAACCTTAAAGCAGAGTGGTATTCCGTGCACAGTTTTGCGCGCAAGCATAATCATTGGGGCGGGAAGCGCATCTTTTGAAATCATTCGGGATTTATGCGAAAAGCTGCCTATAATGATCGCTCCTAAATGGGTAAATTCTCTATGTCAACCCATTGCTATTGGTGATGTTCTTTTTTATCTTTCTAACGTCCTCCTCAATCAAAAATGTCTGAATAAAACTTTTGATATCGGAGGCCCAGAGGCATTTTCATTTAAGGAGTTGCTTCTAAGGTATGCAAAATTCCGAAATCTTAAAAGATGGATCATAAATGTTCCGGTTCTAACCCCTCATTTGTCCAGCTATTGGTTGGTTTTTATCACATCCGTTCGTTACTCACTTTGTTCTTATCTTGTAGAAAGCATGAAAACAAGTAGTGTCGTTCAATTGAATGAAATCCAAAAAATCATTCCTCATCTCTGTTTGACATATACAGAAGCCCTTGAATTTACCTTTCAAAAGATTTCGCAAAATGAGGTAATTTCCAGTTGGATGGATTCATGGAAAATCCTTGGAAATGATCCGAATATTGAAAATTATGTTGTAGTTCCTGATGAAGGCTGTTTGAAAGATGAAAAAAGAGTTTTGATAAAAGATTCGAAAGAAGCTGCTATCGAACGAATTTGGCGGATTGGTGGAAGGACTGGATATTATGCGTTGAATTGGGCTTGGTATTTGCGAGGTTTATTTGATCAAATAATGGGAGGAGTTGGTTTGAATAGAGGAAGACGGCATCCTTTTGAAATCCAAGCAGGCGATTCTATCGATTTTTGGAGAGTGATTTTCGCTGATAAAGATAAAGGTCATCTCATCCTTTTTGCTGGTATGAAAGTGCCTGGAGAAGCTTGGCTTCAGTTTAAGATTGAGCAAAAAAATCATGAGTTCTTTCTTGTTCAAACAGCGACATTTCGACCTAAAGGTATTTTAGGGCGTTTCTATTGGTATATTCTTGTCCCTTTTCATTACTTTATTTTTAGGAAAATGGCAAACGGTTTAGCTGGAGAAGCCATTTAAATAACGATGAAACAAAAACAGTTGTGGATTTCGTTCGTTATTTTTATCCTTCTTTGCTTTATTGTGGAGATCGTTGGAAGTTTCTGGACAGAGGAAACTGTTTCGACATGGTATCCCACACTTGCCAAACCTTCATGGACGCCACCGGATTGGATATTCGGTCCTGTCTGGTCCTGTCTCTACATTATGATAGCTGTTGCTGGCTGGTTAATCTACCGAGCTGAATATTCGCATAAACGAACTATTGCTTTGATGCTCTATGGTGGTCAGCTCGCTCTGAATTTTATCTGGTCATTTCTCTTTTTCTCCTTAATGAAAAGGTGAAAAAGAGCGGCCTGCTTACCAGGCGTAAGGTGAGCCCTGTTACAAACAGGTGAACACAGAAAAATGCACTTTTTTCATAAAGTGCATTTTTTTTTGCTTGATATATTGGTTTCATATATGATATAAGAAACCAATAACTAAAAGGAGACACTGTGCTGAAAAAAATTCATGCGTTAGAAAAAAAGCGTCAGAAGATACTTGATGAGGTTCTTTCGACAAAGAAAATGGTGTGGGGATCGTTTTGCTTGATTCATGTTAAGTGCGGCAATCCCAACTGTCGATGTGCTAAGGGAGAATTACATCCGCATCATCGGATGTCGTGGCGCGAGAAAGGTCGAGGTATTTCTCGTGCAGTACCCAAGGAAGAATATGCGTGGATCGAGGAGATGACGGAGAATTACAAAAAAGTAAGAGAACTCCGCAGAACGCTAAATACCCTCAACGAGGAAATGAATACACTGTTGGATCAACTGGACGAGCATACTGTTAAAAAGACAAGAAAGGGGAGGGCTTACCTCGAAGTATGACCACCGCGACACCTACACGTTTAGAAGCCGACCCCGCAGAACTGCATTCGATATTAGAAATCGTTAAAAGCATGCTGTCAGCTGGCCAATATAAAATCATGGAAACTGCTGTGAACACCATCTTATGGTTTCAAAATGCGCTCAAAGAGAAAGGTGCCACTGTTGCCAGGCTTAAGCGACTAATGTTTGGGGGCAGCAATGACAAGAGCAAAAAGCAACAAAAACGGGCAAAAGCCGCTTTGAAAAAACAGCTTGATTTAATCGATGAGAGCGGTACAGCACCTGACATGCCTGCCACGGCTGTAGAAGAGGATTTATCTAATGCTAAAGATGGCAACACCCTCTGTAATGACACAAGCGGATCATCACAGAGCGGAAAGGGAAAGAATTCATCGGCGGATAAAAAAAAGGGGCATGGGAAGCGCTCCATGGACGCGTTCGATCTTTCAAAAATCACCTGTATCATGCACGAAGATCTTGCTATAGGGGATGTTTGTCCTAAATGCTGTAAGGGCAAGGTCTACAACTATGATCCTGAAACGATTCTTGTTTTAAAGGGGCAGTTTCCGATCAGGGCAGAGGCGTATAGTGCAGAAAGGTTGCGATGCAATGCCTGTGATGCGATATTCCGAGCCAAGTGGAGGCAAGATAATCTTACTTTCAAATCTTTCTCAAATATTATAGACGCTTTGGGATTTAGCATAGTTCTAGAAAAAAGACCCAGAAAATCTCATGTTCCATCCAAGCTTAAAATATCCCGACGAAAGCATAGTATCCCTAAAGTGCATCATTCTTAATGAAAGCTGATGCATTAGACATAACTGAAGATATGTCTAATGAAGGCACGGGCCCTTTACTAGGATTTGCTTTAAATGAGTATGGATTTCTGTCTGATGAATAAAAAGGGGAAATTGTTGATTTTATTGCTCTGGCGACCACTCAAAATAGCATTGGGAGGGCAAAGCTACAGAATTTCGAAGCAGCAAGCAGAATATGATTTGGTCCAACTATTACCCAATTATTCTAATGAATAGAGGTAGAGCTGATCCAGCTCTCTAATATGCTAAGGAACGTCTCGAAAGAATATCTGGAGCAAAACAGATTTGATGAGGCAAAGCTCAATTGGACTGCAAATTATCATTCGATGCATTAATAAAATTAGCCCACAATCAGCATCAACACCGACAATTAGTTCTTGAACAGTTTTATGAATTGGGAACTGGTATTCCCGAAAATGCTTTTTTAAAAAATGAGATATCAATTAAAGCCATTGATGAGTTATTCGTAACTTCTCAAAAACTCATGGCGCGATAGATTTGCAGCCTTCGCTTCGCTACAGCTTCAAATCTATCGCACCATGAGTTTTTGAGAAGTTACGGATTTTGCGATCATAGCTTTGACTCATACTTAAATTTATTGCTTTTTATTAAATACCTTATTATAGTGTTGGAAAATTAATTTGAGGTATTATGGTTAGCATCAATCAATTAAGTCAATCATCACAAGTTTTATATCAAGCAGAACAGTCTATTAAGGGATATGGGTTACAAGGTCTGAAAATCTCGCGAGTTAGCAATGTTGATACTCTTGTTGTAAAATCAAATTTTGAAAGAATCAAAGATATTATCTCCGCTCTTTTTATTTATGCGACCGGAACCGCCCAATTTTTTAAAGGTACTGTCGAAAAAAATCAAAAAGATTGTGAACAGATTCAGGCATTCTTACACCATCACTTCGAAGTGATCAATAGTAGTGTTCTTCTCCTACACGATAAAAAAGCCTCTCAAATATATCAAAAGGGGTATTCTGA
Organism: Chlamydiota bacterium; assembly: GCA_013287815.1. GTDB lineage: Bacteria > Chlamydiota > Chlamydiia > Chlamydiales > Parachlamydiaceae > JABDDC01. The sequence goes on along the minus strand of JABDDC010000028.1, from coordinate 14,144 downwards.
GAAAGGGACAGAAGACGAAAAAAAGGTGATCAGAGGATTCTATTGGAGGATGATTGAATGGGATAACTTAATGTTTCAATCTAAAAATAATAAAATGAGTTATGTAGGACTTGCGTTTAATGAAGACTGGCTAAAAGAACACGAATTTACTACGAGGGCAGTAATAGCTGTAGAGGATCTTTCTGGAAATTTTATCAACGATTACCTCATAGATTATACTAAATTTACAACGTCTGCTCTTATCCATATTGTGAAAGAAAAAGAAATCAAACTTGAGCGATTATCAACGGCTCAATTAATAGGGGTGAGTAAGGAATTAAGTCCACATTGTTCCATGAAAATCCGATATGAATTACTTTCAAGGCTTTCACGAAGCGACTATTGGCCTGATAACGCAGTAAAACAATTGAAAAACAGAGAATATTGTTCTTGGCTGGATGAATACTTCATCGGGCTTGGTTATAACGAATATAGCAGAAGTCTAAATCCAATAGAGGGTTTAGCTAAGATTTATGATCCGATTAAATATTCAATTAACGATCAAGCAGACGAGGTTAAAAACATTTTAGGCAAGCTGATCGCTATCTATAATTCAAATCAGGAAAAATAATCTGTTGAATGGGAAATTTCCGCTCTAGGTCTCTATGAAGTAGATGGAATAAAATTGAGTAGAATTAAGGAATATACTGTTTTAAGGAACGAGACGGTTGTAGAAATACTATTTCGGAATATAGATTTTCAAAGTTGTTACCATTTTATCATGAAGCATAAGGAAAAAACCGGTGAGTCACTCATAGAAAAATACTTAGCTCCGATACCCTTCCAAAATGCTTCTCAAGAGAAGGCTGTCAAAGAAATTGAAGCAATGAGACAGAAATTGTTTTCAGAATTCTTAAAAATTTATGCTATTAATACGCTCCCTAAAGAACTTTTATTGCTAACCTTTGAAGCCATCAAGAATTTGCATTTGGAACTGGTGTTGGAGCAGTTTCCGGGTGAATCTTTTGATACACTTTTCAATAATGAGTACCTATCTGATTTTACCATCACGCTCAAGGATGAAGAAGGAAAGAGCGAGAGTTTAAGAGTTAATTCGTCCTTTCTATCTGCGAGAAGTGGATACTATAAATCGTTTTTCATAAATGTATTTGGACAAGAGAAAGCTGAATCTGAATTGCAGGTTGGCAACATAGAAGAAGCTAAAGAAGCTATTGCCTTTATGCATAGTAAGGACTACGCTCGGGTTGCACGTATCATTCATCAGTGGCGACCTGGAGTCTAGTTATTTATAGGCCGCGCTATACAGGCTAGCCTGTATGGCGCTTTCAGCGTAAAAAAAATACTTCATAAAAGTAACTGCATAATCCAGGAATAGAGTCTAAAAAAGACCGCTAATAACCAGCGTGACATCTTTGTGTCTTCGTGCCTTAGTGTTCTTTGTGTATAAATTTTTAGCGTCTTTGAGGCAAGCAACAGGTCTTTACCCCTTTTTGCCCCTTTTGCCCTTTTGCTTTTCTTTGTACCTTTGCGTTGAAATTTGAGCGAGACGTTTCATTCACACATTATTATTTTCAAAGTGTTTACGCAATACGGAAAATGTCTCTTCACCCACCCAGGAGCTGCCGAGCGGCAGGTGGGGCTTGATATCGCCATGGTAGTCCGATCCGCCGGTGATGATCCACCCTTTCCTCTTCCCGATTTTAACCCAGCGTTCATGTGCTTGCGGTGGGAACCGGGCATAGTATCCTTCGATGCCGTCGAAGTCCATGCTGAGCAGATCGATCAGTACTTTACTGTTGTCAATGAGATGCGGGTGAGCGATGATGGCTAGTCCGTTGGCCTTGTGGATGATGTCAAGGGTTTCTTCGACGGAGAACGCCCCCCCCCTCTGCAAAGCAAGGTTTGCCTTCTCCAATGTATCTGTTAAAGGCATCCTGGATTGATTCGGCATAGCCTCGCTTTACCATCACGGCAGCGATATGCGGCCGGCCAATGCTCGAATGGAAGTCGGGAGTCAGCTGGCTGATGTCTTCCGGCATCAAAGGCATGCCTGCCTTGGCTAATCGCTCGATGATGATCTTATTCCTGTCAATCCGCCTTTGCTTGTGTTTCAGGCAGAAATTGCGGATGATCTCCGAATTTAATCCAAAGCTATAGGCCAGAAGATGAACGCTTGTCCCTTTGTGCGAAGCAGAAAATTCGACGCCGGAAACGAGAGGAATCCCACACTCTTTTGCAAGGGGGAGCGCTTCTGCATAGGCGTCGATGGTGTCATGGTCGGTTATAGAAAGGCCGCTCAGTTTATTTTGAAGGGCTAAATTGATGATTTCTGCCGGAGTAGCGGTCCCATCCGAACAGGTTGTATGGCAATGAAGGTCGGCGCGAAATTCATTCATCAACCTGAATCCATCTTATAGGGGATTAATCTGACTTCGCTTTCTAATTCAACACCAGTTTTCTCATGCACCGTTTTAGAAATCAGTTTTATTAATTCCAACACTTCTAGAGCAGTGGCATTGCCGGTGTTAATGACAAAATTGGCATGGACACTCGATACCTGCGCTCCACCAATCGATGCTCCTTTTAGCTGGCTCTGATCGATCAAAGCTCCGGCTGCACCGCAGTCAGGATTTCTGAACACGCAGCCGGCTGATTTGGCATTATAAGGCTGTGTTTTCTTTCGGTAATCGATGATTTTAAGCTGCTTCTCCCTCGCTGAGCCGGATGGGGTCAAAACAAATTTTGCGCCGACAATCGCCCCTTTCATTTTTTGGAAGGATGAATAGCGGTAACGGAATTCTAACTCTGACTTTTTTAGATGGACCAGCTCCCCTTCAGGTGTCACATAATCGACTTCGATCAGCGATTCGCATGTCTCCCGTCCATTAGCCCCTGCATTCATAAAGATGGCTCCGCCGATGCTTCCAGGTATGCCGGAAGCAAACTCTAGCCCTGATAGGCCCTGGCGGGCAGTTTGATTTCCCAAAAGGGAGAAGCTGTAACCTGCGCCCACATGCCGGCAGAGATCTTCACTTTTGTGCAGGAAGTCTATTTTGTTAGAGATGACAAGACCATCAAAACCTCTGTCATCAAAAAGGGAGTTGGATCCCTTGCCCAAAATGAAATAGGGGACTAGATTCTCATTACAGTATGAAAGGATTTTTTGCATGTCGGAAATTTGTTTTACTTCCACAAAATACTTTGCTGGTCCGCCAATTCCAAATGTCGACAGCTCCTTTAAGAGCCTATTTTGGATAAAATGATCACTAATCGGCATCGGCCGCTTCCCGATTTAAATGTTGTTTGAGGGCCTCTTCCGAAGAGGCTTTCTCATGCTCCAGGAGCTCTTTCCCTTGCTCTTCCAAAGATTTTGGATCGACATGTTTTCCTTGACTTGCTTTGTACAGATGGTCCAAAAGGGCATTTGTGAAGGATGCTGACTCAGGACTGCTGAACTTTCTCGACAGGCGGATGGCTTCTGCCATGACTACTTTTGGCGGAACATCTTTTTCGAACAGAAGTTCGTACACAGCTAGTCGCAAGATATTTTTTGTAACGGTCTGTATCCTGTCAAATGTGTAGGAAGTAGACACAGAGGCTATCATCGGATCAATTTCAGCAAGCTTGTGCCTGATTTTCTCCACTTTTTCCTGCGCAAGCCTGACGTTCTTTTTAGTCACAGACAGCTCGCCCATCATTAATTCTAAAATAGCTTCTTCATCCGCATGGCCAATGTCAAGGCTGTATAGTGCCTGAAATATGATTTCGCGGAATTTTTGTGGTGAAAGTGACATGCTGTCCTTAGTTAACTTGATATGGATATTTCGTGTCTTTGCTTTATATCTTTGTGCTTGATATAGAGTCGTCTAAGACGTGATTGTTCGTCGAATTGAAGGACAAATTCCATCCACCCGCCGTTGAAATAATACGAAAAAAGAGAGTCATGTTTGAATCTTTCTTTGCGCAATGCAGTTTGAAAAATGCACTCGGCTTCATGCCTGGGCATGTAACGGCTTAATTTTGTGGGCTTTACGGTCGGATTTGTCAGGTAATTAATGAATTCCTGGAAGCTGAGTTGATTGTTAATGCTTAAGCCTAAATCAGATGCAACATCTTCTGGCATGGAAACAGGATATCTGAATCTTGCAAAAAGACGATGCAAAGGTTTCATGAGGTTCATATTTCTTCTTTGGTTATAGAGAATGTATAAAGTTTAGAATTTTACCAATTTACCGTGGAAGTAGGCAAGGAAAATCCGACAATTTAAATTTTTTTCCTAAAACAACTCTTTTTTCTTGAAAAATTATACTTGATATATCATTTTGAGAAAAAACCTAAAAGTATTGACCAAATCTCAGCTTAAGGTTTATAAGTTCAATTTTTGAAAATGGACCTACACAAAAACAAAAGGAAAAACTATGTTAAAGAACAAAATAATTGGCTTAGGGTGTGCTCTAGCCTCTATTTTTTTTGTAACATCTCCCTCTCTTGAAGCTTTCCATCCTGTATCGGATGTAAGCCTCACAGGTGGCTGGAGAAGAGACGAAGTTAAAACAACATTCGACAATTTCGGATTTGGTAACAACGAACTAAAATTGAAAGATGTTAACACATGGGAATTCGGTTTACGCGGTCAGTACGCGTTTACAGGTTTCTGTGGTTGCGAAGAATCCTGGTTAGATGATTTTTATGTAAAAGGATCAGCTGTCTGGGGTTGGGGTAACAACGGTAAATTCACAAATGGCAATGACTCATCAGGTTATGGTTATGACTATGGCTACGGTAATGGATTTGGCCATATAGACGCAAAAAATACACGCACCTACGATTATGACATCGGTTTTGGATGGCTGTATGCAATCGATTGCAATTGGGGTATCGGACCCACAGTCGGTTATGCTTGGAACAGACTAACTACACATCAAAAATTCAACTCTTCCGGTTATTCTAGTGATCTCTATGGTTATGGATATGATTCATATTCCGGCGATAAATTAGAATATTCTACAAAATGGTATGGACCTTGGCTCGGATTGGAAGTTGACTACGAAGATTGCGAATGGCACTTCGATTTAGGTTATGAATTCCATTGGGCAAGAAACCATACTAAGTTGGGTGATTTCTCTGGCAAATCTAATGACAGCCGTTATGGTAACGTCGTTTATTTAGATGCATACTATGACCTGTGTGATGGTTGGGAAGTTGGCGTAGGATTCAAGTGGAAATCCTTCCAATCTGGACGTCATGGTGACAATGGCAGCGGAAGCAGCAGTTACTTTGCTTCTGGCTCAGATTATGGATATGACTATGAATTCGTTGATAGCGGCTCTTCTAGTGGAAGAGGCGGTAAGACAAGATGGACATCTTGGGGCTTTACTGTAGACCTAGGCTATCGCTTCTAATTTAACCGATTAGATAAGTATAACGGGGCTTGGAGATTCCAAGCCCTTTTTTTTGCAATTCCTCTTCAACAAAGTTGAAATATATGCAGGCTATTTTTCTAGATATAGAAACGACAGGGCTCGATGCCTATCGTCATCGTGTTCTGGAGATAGCATTTAAAATTCTCGATCCTGAAACCGGCGAGGAGCTTCTGACATATCAGAGCATCGTCAAACAGCCTCCCACCGAATGGGAATGCAGAGATCCTTCCAGTACAGAGATCAATGGCTTCACTTGGGATAAGGTCCTCCTTGGACAAGAAGAAAAAGTTGTTGGCAGCGAGATCGTACAAATTTTCAATGATATGAAAATTGCACGTGGAAGAGCCTTCTATGTTTGTCAGAACCCCTCATTTGACCGCGGTTTTTTTTCACAAATCGTCGATGTCTACACTCAAGAAAAGCATAACTGGCCTTATCACTGGCTTGATTTCGCTTCTATGTACTGGGCCTTGAAGGTCCAGCAGCATAAAATAAGCCAGTATCCAACAGAAATCAATCTCTCCAAAAATGCGATCGCGCAGGAATTCCATCTACCGATAGAGTCTGTCCCTCACTCTGCCTTGAATGGTGTGAACCATCTCATTCTGTGCTACAAGACCGTCGTGGGCTTCAAGTCGAGCTAAAATTTCAACGCAAAGAAGCCGCGCAGGACCACAGCCATTAATTAAACACAGAGGCACAGAGATTGGCATGAATTCGTGAATGCGGAGTGACGCCCAATTTAAACGCATTCATGCCAATCTCTGTGTCTCCGTGCCTCTGTGTTTAATTAATGGCTGTGGCCCTGCGCGCGGCTTCTTTGCGTTGAAATTTTAGCGCCACTCACCCCTCACGAGCTTTCTGCAGCAACAACAGACTGGGCGATGCGGCTCTATTCACCCATTCGTGGAAGCAGCAATTCCAGAGCTGAGGCGGAAGAGTTTTGACATATTCAAGGATCTTTTGTTGCTCGATGGCCCCTTGCGGATGGCCCGGATAGCATGTGATGCTGATTGCGCCCCCAGTCATGATCAGCTGCTCAGCCGCTTTGATGCTTGCCAAAGTGGTCTCTGTCATAGTAGTGAGCTCCTTGTTGCCTCCTGGAAGGTAGCCCAGATTGTACACAATCAGTTTTACTGAGCTTTGAGGAATATTAGCAGGGAAGGTTGAATGGCACCTCGCTTCCAGATGTACATTAGAAACATCACCTAGCAGCGTTTTAGTACTGCTGATGGCTTTTTCCTGCAAATCAAATGCATAAACTTTGGCGGCAAGCTGTGAAAGAAAAAGAGTATCATGTCCATTGCCGCAGGTGGCGTCGATAACAATGTCTTCCCGTGTGAGCAATTTGCTCCAGTAGGAGTGCGCAAGGTCCAAGTGTGAATGGAAGAGGGAAAAGGCGGTCCGCATTAAGTTTTACGTTGAGGCTTAAAATTAGCGATGAAATTGATGGGATGGGGATAACCCAGAAGCTTTCCAAAAATATCTGCAAAATCTTTGTGGACCTTTTCAAGGAATACGATCCTTTCAGGCTCAGGCATATAAGGGAGATCAGATTCTATCTTGAGCGATTGCTTCTTAATAGTCAGGAAAAAAGGAATCTGTTCAAGAGGAAAATGCTTTTTCCAATAGGCTTCTAAGTACTGTTCGATCAGGCTTTCATCCATCATGACCGCATGCTTGCCTGTCTGAACATACGCATAATGCCTTCTTGAACTTAGGATAGCATTGACAAAGATAGATAATCCAATCAGGACCAGTCCCAATCCAAACAACGAGAGAATAAGCGAGTTTTCTCCGATAAAAGCTGCTGTCGCGTCCCTCAGGAAGGGTGAAAAAGTCAAAACGATGCTGTAGACGCCCAGGATAAAGAAAAAAGCGCCAAGAATAAAGCTCGTTGTCAAAGAAAAGAAGCGGGCAAATTTAAAACTCATCGGTATACTCTTCTTCGATGTTGTTTCCTAACATGGATGGAAGTCCTTGAGCGGTGTTTGCCTTCGCTGCCTGCTCTTCTGAAATGACATTTTTAAATACGACATGGATAGAGGCGACGTGCAAGCCTGTCAGATTGGTGATTTCATCAGCGATCTTGGTCTGTATTTCTTCAGCTTTTGCAGGGATGGAGAGTCCGAATGCGATATTGACTTCCACCTTTACTTTAACTGATTGGTTTTTATCATCCTGCTCGGCGTAGATACCTTTAACGCCTTCGGCACTTCGTCCCAGAAGATGGTCGATATAGTTACCTTCCACAAGACTGATCCCTTCAACCTTAGATAAACATTGCAAAATGATCGACTGGAAAACCTTATCTTCGATGTCGCGGATGAAAACGGTTTCGGGAATGACAAATTCTTTCGTATCGACTTTTTTCTTATCGGCTTTAAACTTAGCATCTATCATATAACTCTCCTATCCAGGTGTTGACACTTGTTTATGAATACATTAACATGAAATTTTATTATTATCAAATATTAAGGAATACCCATGGTTTACACCGATCAACATATGTTCCTCATTTTCGCTTTTAACATTATTATTGCTATTGCCACCTCGTATTTTGCAGGACGAAAGGGGAGAAGTCAGCTCGGATGGTTTATACTGGCTGTTTTCTTTGGCATTATACCTATGATTGTCCTCTATTTTATTCCCGAGCTTTCCAATGGTAATCCGACGATGGCAGTGTCAAAACCTGCGCCATCACTACATCCTACACCCACCAAACCTTTTGAATCTTCTCCCGAAGAGAATAGGCTTTGGTATTATCTGGACCAAAACCATCAGCAGATAGGGCCGGTCAGCACCATCGCACTTCGCGATCTATGGGATAGGGCACTCCTTGATTCAAATTCATATCTCTGGAGCGAAGGGATGTCACAATGGCAAAAGCTCGAAGAGCTGCCAGACCTAAAGAAAATTCTCACTAAAGAGTGAGTTGAACTCCTCTGTGACCTCTGTGATCGCTGATGTTTTAACGAGACTGATTGTTGTTCCATTTTGACAATCTGATCAGCATCCTTTCCCCATAGATCAGAATAGATTTTTTTTAACCAATATAATAAAAGATAAAAGAAATTCAACCCTATTTATTGATTGTGGGAATTTCCCATATGTGGTAAAATAAAGATAGCCAAAGGGGAAATTATGAGAAAACATACATCTACAGTCAATATGGATGATAAGCAACGCGTTTGCTTAACACGCATATTGTCCAAAGACGAAAGGGATAATTTTAGTTCATTTCGAATGTATCGCGAAGGGGCTAAGATCGTATTGGAACCAGTTTGCCTAGTGCCGGAAAAAGATCACTGGATCTACAAAGATCCAAAAGCATTAGCTTCGCTTATGAAAGGCATTAAAGATGCTGAAGAAGGGCGATTGCATGACTTGGGATCTTTTGCGAAATATGCCAAAGACGACGAGGAATAAATTAAATGCAGTTCAAATTGCAATTTTCCGAACAAGCAAAACTGAAGATAATAGAATTAAAACTCGACAAGTCAAAAAAGGGGCTTTTAAAACAGCTCAATAGAGTTCTGGGATTTATGGAAACAAACCTAAAACATCCTTCATTGAACACCCACAAATTCTCAGAAATGCAATGCAAATTAGGCGATGTTTTTGAATCCTATGCTCAGAATAATACACCCGATGCATACCGTATTTTTTGGGTATGTGGTCCTGGTAAGGGTGAAATCTATATATTAGATATCACCCCACATCCTTGAACCTAGAAACGGCGTTTCGAAGGGGGTTCCAATCGCCGTTTCTAGGTTAACCTATTTTAGGCTGAGAGTATCTCAATAACTCGTGGATCGAGGTGATCGGTTTTTGGTACCAGTCGATCCAGTTTATCAAGGTATTTCCCCATGAGAGGAAACACTGGGGTATTGCTATTCCCGTTGAGAGTGCGGAATATTAACACCATATCTTTGAGGTAGTTCTGTGAATTGTCCTCGAGGTGTCTCTTTAATTTGGGGTTATCCGTTATCTTGATGAATTTGATCACCTCTTCGTCCAGAGCCTCGGTTGGAAAATCCCTAAATTCATCAAGGGTAGTGAAAGATAGTTGGTCTAATTTAAACTCATTTGAAGGGTTTTGTAATACCCTGGCAATTTCAAATACGTCAGCATCATGTACTACACGCTGTGAGATTGAATCATAGATGGAGTTTATAATGATAATATAATGATAACTCAATACAGTTAATCTATGTGATGAAACGAATGGATTTTTGGTAGACGTTAAAGCGTTTCGTGACTGAACTGGGCAAGACGTCAAACTCAGAAAGATAAAGAAAAGCAAGATTAAGATTATGATCAAGATCGAGATTCGCTCATTTCCCAGAGCCGAAAGTATAAACTATAGGCCTGGGGCTTACGCCACCAGGCTATCACTATTTCGGGCTTTCAGCCCTAGTCCTACATCTGAAGTTTGCCGTCAGCCTTTAGCTTTTGCTGTTACCAGCTTGACTTGGTGATACCGGGGATGAGTCCATTGGAAGCGAATTCTCTGAAGGTCAAACGTGAGAGTTTGAACTTGCGGAGGTAGCCTCTAGCACGTCCCGTCAGTTGGCAACGGTTTCTTAAGCGGCAAGGAGAAGAGTCGCGCGGCATCTTATTAAGTGCGATGCGTGCTTGTTCTCTTTCTTCTTCGCTGAGGTTCATGTTGTAGCTTTTTTCACGAAGTTCAGTTCTCTTTTCCCATTTAAGGTTGACGAGTTTTTCACGACGCTTTTGTTTTTCTACAGAAGACTTTTTAGCCATTTCTATTCCTTATTTTTTACGTGCTGGCCCTTTTTGGCGCTGCTTACGATTGGGATCCTTTTTATTGATGACATAAAGGCGGCCGGCGCGGCGAACTAGTATGTCACCCTTTGTTGGATCGGCTTTGATCGATGCTTTTACTTTCATGTACTTTCCCTGATTAAGAGGTTTAAACGTATATTTATAGCCTAAGGGCCATTTTTCTTCAATCGTTTTTCTTTTGTATTTGCATTTTTTTCTCAAGTTCTGTATTCTTTTCGCATAAGTAACAATTAATTTTGAAGGAAGTCAGCCGTGAAGCGTACCTATCAACCAAGTAAACGTCGCCGTGCATCTGAACATGGATTCTTAAAAAGAATGAGCACAGCAAGCGGGCGTAAAATCATTAAAAATCGCCGCGCTCGTGGGCGCAAGCAATTAACAAGAGTCTAACATTTCCCAAGTCAGTTCGGCTCCGGACAAGCTCCCATTATAGGAGCATGTCGGGCAGCCGGACGAAACGGTTTGTAGGTCAATGGGTCATTGTCGATATTCAGCAGGGGCGGAGGCCAGTCTCCAGGCTGGGGATCACTGTAACGCGCAAGTATGGAAAAGCGCATGATCGTAACCGGTTTAAACGGATTGTCCGTGAGGCTTACCGTTTGTCCTATCAGCAGTTTTCTGGACCCTTAGATATATTAGTTAAGCCTCGCACGCAAGCCAAAGATGCTCGCATGCAGGATGTTCAGCAAGAACTCTTGAAATTTGCAACGCAATATATCAGCCTTTAGATAAAAATCCCCATTTGGGCTGCGCGAAAGTTCCCGCGGTTGAACGATCGTAAGTCGCCTCATATTAGTAACTTACGATCGTTCAACCACGGGGCTTTGGCACAGCCCAAATGAGAATTTTTAACTAGAGGCTGGTATGATGTTCCATGAAGAGCTCCAGAAGTTAAATCCGGAGCAGAAAAAAGCCGTCGAACATACTCAAGGGAGGATGTTGATCCTGGCCGGTGCAGGAAGCGGCAAAACCGGCGTCTTGACCATGCGGATGGCCAATCTAATCCATCAGGGAGTCTCTCCCAAGAATATCCTAGGACTTACTTTTACCAATAAAGCCGCAGCAGAGATGCGGAGCCGCCTGGCCAGATTTGTCGACGCCAAAGCAGCCAAGGAAGTGACCCTCTGTACCTTTCATAGCTTCTGTATGAAGGTGTTAAGGTTAGAAATCGGCAAGCTAGGCTATACGACCAAGTTCACCCTTTACGACGAGCAAGATGTGATGCGGCTGGTCAATATGATCGTCAGGGATATCCTCCAGATAGATGGGGAACTCCCGTCACTCTCATCCACTATGAATGCTATCCGGAATGCCAAGAACAAAGGGTTGACTCCGGAGGAGCTGACAGCAGTTGAATCAGAATGGTATGAGGGATTCACCAAGGAAGTTTACCGGCGCCTTCTAGCCAGCATGCGGGCTTATAATGCAGTTGATTTCGACAATTTGCTGGGTTTGACCGTCGATCTTTTTGAAAAATTTCCCGATGTCCTGGACAGGTATCAAGAGCAATATCGCTATATCATGATCGATGAGTATCAAGATACCAATCCAATTCAGTACCGCCTGGCTTCGTCATTATCGGCAAAATATAATCATCTTTGTGTTGTAGGGGATGACGATCAGTCCATTTACGGCTGGCGCGGGGCCAACGTTAAAAATATCCTTGAGTTTCCTAACGCTATGGTAATCAAGCTGGAGCAAAATTATCGCTCGACGAATTTGATCCTGCGCGCTGCCAATGCCGTCATTGGCAACAATGCTGAAAGGCATGACAAGGTATTGTGGAGCAATAAAGGCGACGGCAACACCATCGAACTATTCTTCCCCCCAAATGAAATTGATGAGGCCGATGCGGTCGCCAAAAGAGTTGTAAAAGCCAAAGAATCGCTGGGCTTAAAATGGAACGATATCGCTATCCTCTACCGATCGAATGCCTTGGCCAGACAAGTGGAAATGGCCTTGATGAAGCAAGCCTGGAAGCACCAGGATAAGTGGATGCTGGGCGTTCCATACCAGGTGTTTGGCGGCACTGAATTCTTTGAAAGGAAAGAGGTCAAGGACCTTTGCTCCTATTTGCGCATTATATCAAATCCATTGGACCAGGAAGGGCTTCTCAGAATTATCAATCAACCGCGCCGTGGCATAGGAGAAGATAGCCTCGATAAGCTCACCAGCTATAACCGAAAACACGGAAAAACTTTGTGGAGCGTTCTCAATGAAGCTGTCAAGGATAACGGCTCCGTTGGTCATTTGGAGATCAGTTCCAAAGCACACAAAGGAATAGAATCGTTTTTAGGTATTATCCAAGAGGCTAAAGACCGTTTTGCAAACAAAGGGTTAGGGGAATCGTTAAAATGGTTGACTGAAAAAATCGATTACAGGAAAGCGATCAAAGAAGAGGTGAAAAGCGAGCAGATGCGCGACTTCAAATGGGATAACGTCGAAGAGTTCATCAATGCCCTCTCAGAATTCGAAAAGCAAGATGTTCCCCCGCAAGAAAAGAGCTTGGAAGCCTTTATCGGCAATATGGCTTTGAATCAGCAGATCATGAATGCGGGCAAAAACTTTAAAGATGATAAGGTCAATCTTATGACCTTCCATAGCGCCAAAGGGCTCGAATTCCGTGTTTGCTTCCTCGTTGGCATCGAAGACCATATCATCCCCCACGAAAAAAGCCTCAAAGAAACGGGTTTAGAAGAAGAACGGCGTCTCATGTACGTCGCTATCACCCGCGCCAAAGAGCATCTCTACATCAGTGCCGCCAAGCAGCGCAGCCGCCTCGGCAAAGAGACCCCCAGCCGCCCCTCCCGCTTCCTCTTCGAAATCCCCAAAGAACTCTTCCAGGTCACCGACTGGCGCTTAATGGGCTAATTGGGGTCGTGTCTGAGAAAACACATCTTAAGGTGAATAGCAGCACCCCATCTGCTGCGTTGCAAATTCTTGCTGAGAGATCAGTCTCGGCTGCGAATTTGCGCCTTGCATCTGGAGTGCTGCTATTCACCTTAAGATGTGTTTTCTCAGACACGACCCCAATTGATTACTTGCGTAAATGAAAATGGTGATGTACACTAAAAATAGGTGGTGTATACATTAGTAAAGGAAATTGTATGTTTAGAACACAAATATATATTACAGAGAATGAACGAAGTCAATTGAATTTGCTTTCTATAACTACTGGTAAGCACAAGAGTGCACTTATCCGCGATGCCATTGATCAATATATTTTATTCAAAAATCCGCCTTTAAAACGTAAAAAACATCATGCTGCTGGCCTTTGGGCTAAACGAAAAGATTTACCTGATTATAGCGAGATAAGAAATGAGTTCGATTGTAAAACTGCTGATTGATACAGATGTTCTCGTAGACTATCTAAGGCGGACTATTTCGCCGGGATTTTGGTAAAAGCCATGGAGTTGGGTTAGCTGACGCTTTAATAGCTGCTACAGCAAAAGAAATTGGTGCTAGATTGGTTTCCCTTAATATTAAACATTTTTCCATGTTAAGTAACGTTTTGGTCCCTTACAAAAAATAGAATGAGCCTTTGGCTCACAGGCCTTTAGCTCACAGGCCTTTAGCTCTACTTCGTTTATCTTATCCAATAAGTTCAATAATGGGTGGTTTTTCGGGCAGGCCTAGCATCTTTAATTGTGCGTTATTTGGTGGGCCGCCAAAATATGATTGGGAAGAACTGGCATAGTATAAGCCATCAGGAACATCGATAAAATGATAAAAATCACTTACTTCAAAGTATTTCTCTATGCAGGTCCACGTAGTGGTGAAATAGACATAATCTGCTTTTAATAGACCTTTATCTACTCCTTGTTCGAGAAGGTGCAGGTAGAGGGGATGTTTCTCTTTTGGCTGCAGGCTATTGATGTAAATGCGAGGAATAAAAGTGATTATTCTTAAAGG
>JABDDC010000027.1 GCA_013287815.1 Chlamydiota bacterium | reverse complement strand
GTAGACATCTTCGATGCTCACTCCTAGAAGTACAGCCATATCTCGGTTGACATCGGCGCTCAATTGCAAGTTTGAAGCCCTGAAGGTGCTGTTTAAATTAGCCAGTTCGGGGTATTGACTTGCTTTGGTGAGAAATGCTTGAGTCATATCGTAGAGGGCTGCCGGATCCCCTGAATTTTTATCCTGGATCCAGAATTCAAATCCTGATGATGTGCCAATGCCTGGAATGGCAGGGGGGGCAATGGGGATGAATACACCGGTGTCGATACTTTGCGATTGGGCATAAACTGACATCAGGATAGCTTTAGAGTTTTCTTTTATAGCTGTTCCTATAGACTCATACCGTTTTTTAAAGTCGCTTAAGGTGACAAAGAAGGTAGCCGTATTGGGCTGGTATTGGCTGTCGATGATGCTGAAGCCATTGACGATGGTGCGGTTGACGACGGCAGGATTATCAGCAAAAAATTTATCTATTTTATTGGTCGTTTCAATGGTCCTTTCCAAACTTGCGGAGTCGGGGAGGATGACTTGTGCAAGGACATAGCCCTGGTCTTCATTGGGAACAAAGCTCATCGGAATGCTCTTGAATAAATAGAAGATGGCGCCGGCCATCACAGCGACCAGTAATAGCGCAATTGACATTCTTTTAATGATGAAGACCACGCTTTTGCCATATGCCTTTGTCATTTTATCGAACATTCTGTTAAACCAGGCAAAAAAGCCGCGATGCGGCTCTTTTCTTTGTTTAAGCATGACGCCGCACATCGCAGGAGTTAACGTGAGGGCTACAAAACCGGAAATCACTACGGAGATGACAATGGTGATGGCAAATTGCTTGTAGAGCTGACCCGTTGTTCCCGGAAGGAAGGCTGCCGGGATAAAGACCGCCGCTAGCACCAGGACAACTGCTACAACTGGTCCTGAAACCTCTTGCATAGCCTTTAGGGAGGCCTCTTTAGGATTAAGCCCCTTCTCCATATTCCTCTCGACATTTTCCACGACGACGATGGCATCGTCAACGACCATTCCAATAGCTAATACGAGACCGAAGAGGGTCAGCAGGTTAATGGAAAATCCTAGTGCTAACATGCCTGTGAAGGTGCCAATCAAAGCGACAAAGATGGCGACGGTGCAGATAATGGTGGCCCGGAAATTTTGCAGGAAGAGATAGACGACCAAGATGACTAAAATGATGGCTTCGATCAAGGTCTTGATCACTTCTTCGATCGACAGGCGGACAAAGTCTGTCGTATCGAGTGCGATTAGATATTCGATGCCGTCCGGCATGGTCTTTTTCAATTCTTCCATAGTCTGACGGACAGCTTTCGAGACATCGAGTCCATTTGCTCCCGGTTGTTGATAGACGGCAATCGGAGTGGCCGGGTAGCCGTTCAGAAGATTATGATCGATGTATTGTTTTCTTCCCAGCTCAGCCCGGGCTACGTCGCCGACGCGCACAATCGCCCCACCTTCATTGTTAGCCCGCAAGATAATATTTTCATATTGCTTAGGTTCGGTAAAGGGATGCTGAGTAACAACCGGAAAGGTCAATTGTGTTGATGGGAGGTTAGGCTGTTGGCCAATCTGTCCTGCCCCAAACAAAGCATTCTGATTGTTGATGGCCTGCGCGATATCGGTTGTAGTAATACTCAGCGATGCCATTCTATCAGGATTTGTCCATATGCGCATTGCCTGGTCGGGTACTCCAAAGATTTGAGCTTGTCCTGCTCCATCTACCCGCTTGATGGCGTCCAGCACATATACGTTTGAGTATGTGGTCACGTAATCGCTACTGTAGCGACCGTCTTTGTTATAAATGGCGATGATCATCAAGGTACTTGCCGATTTCTTCTGCACGGAAACGCCATATTGCTGCACGACCGATGGCAGCTGCGGTAAGGCGAGGTTAACCCGGTTTTGCACAAGGACCTGCGCGATGTCGGGGTCGGCATCCAGATCGAAATAAACGGTGATGGTTATTTGGCCTGTATTGGAGCTCGTAGAGGTCATGTAGAGCATGTTTTCCACGCCGTTGATCTGCGCTTCAATTGGTGCAGCGACAGAATCTCCGACTGTTTTAGCATCGGCTCCGGGATAGACGGTCGTCACCTGAATCTGTACCGGGGTAATTGTTGGATATTGAGAAACGGGAAGTGAACCCATCGAGACCAGTCCGGCAATGACAATAATCAAGGCTATGACGGTTGTAAATATGGGTCGATGTATAAAAAAGGTGGAAAACATTATTTTGGTACTTGTTGGTTCTCGTTTTCTGAGACAACCACTTTGTCGCCGGCATGGAGCCTGATTCCTCCATCAACGATTACTTTTTCACCGGAAGTAAGCCCCTCTGTAATAAACCAGTCGGTCCCTTTCCAGTCTCCAACCTTGACCGGACGGAAGTCAGCTTTATTCTCATCGTTTACAACCCAAACGAAAAAGCCTTTTGCCGATTGCTGCACAGCTCGCTGTGGGATCAGGATGGCGTGTGGGCGGATGGCGCCCTCCACTTTTGCCCTAACGAATTGGTTAGGACGCAAAAGGGCCTTGGGATTGTCCACGCTGGCACGGATTAAGAATGTGCCTGTCTGCGGATTGAAATAAGGTTCAGTAAAAGTAATTTTCCCTGTATAGGGAAAAACATTTCCATTTCCCTGGATGACTTTGACTTCGTACTCGTCATTTTTTGGGGGGACAAGTTCGCCGCTCTTAATCTGGTCATAATAAGTTTGGATCTGATTTTCAGAGAGGCTGAAGTTGACCCAGATGGGCGATAACTTAGAGACGGTTGTGAGCTGGCTGTCGGTAAGATTAAGATAGGTCCCTTCTTGCTGCAGAGCTGCACTGGTAATGCCTTCGATGGGAGAGGTGATGGTGCAATATGAAAGGTTTAATAAGGCAGTCTCAAGCTGTGCTTTTGCCTGTTCGACAGAGGCGGCTGATGTTTCATAATTACCTCGGGCGTCGTCCAGATCTTTTTGCGAAAGGGCATTCAAATCGGCTAAGGGCTTGACTCGCGCTAAATTGAGACTGGCTGTCTCAAAGGCTGCTTTTTGCCTGGCTAAAGCTGCTTGAGAGGCATCTACTTGTGTCTGGAAAGGCTTTTTATCCATTAAAAAGAGGATTTGGTCTTTCTTGACGATCTCTCCCTCTGTATAGATCCGTTTATCGAGAAAGCCGGTCACCCTGGCTTGAATATTGACCAGATGGGAACTTTGCGTCTGGGCTACATATTCAAAACTGACGGGGATATCCTTAGCTTCTACTATGATCGCTGTGACAGGAATGCCTTCTGCTTTATTGTCTTTGGCTTCGTTCTTGGTTGTACTGCAGGCAGATAAAATAGTGATAAGTAGAGTCAGTAATAAAAGGTGTCTTTTAGTCATAATTTTTGGTTTGGGTAAAACCATTTGTTATAACAAGCACACGATATAAATAAAATAAAAATTGTAGATTCTAGGTTTAACAGGCTATCTTTTCGGCATCGATCTCTAAAGGGGTGCTCGCGATGCGACGGCATGAAATGTTTTTTCGGTCGAATTGATTGTACGTGCGTCTAAACTCTTTATCAGTTACTTCTAGATAATTTAACAGATACAAACGCATATGTATTTCTGTGTCAGCATTCATTTTTCTATCTTCGCTTTCCCAATGTAAAATAGCTACATGGGACACACCGAGTTCTACTGCGAACTTGTGTACAGACATGTTTAGATAGTGTCGAATTGAGCGGATTTCTCTTCCTGTCAGTGCTACAGGCTTCTTGGCAATGGCGAGCATTGCAAATTTTTGTAACTGTGCAAAATTAATATCTATAACCCATTCGTCCCATAGGTCCTATTCGTCCCTTTCCTCAATGCCGGATGCAGTTGAAGAAGTGGAAAGATGGCTAAAAGCACCTAAAAGTCTTTTTTTCATTTTTTCAAGCGCGGCTTGCAATTCTATAACGCAAACCAAGGTCAACCAGACAAAGAGCAACCATCGCCGGAGAGGGAGAAGCATTAAAAAAAACACTTACTGTAGCCAAGCGGTACAATAGGTTCTTTTTCCTTTTTCTTAAAAGAACTCTTCAGGAGAACTACAATTTGGAGTATTTTCGCAGAGTACTCTATCAAAAGACGCTAATCGTTTTGCACCGGAAGCCTCGCCTTCTGATAATATTAGATAATCACCAAAATCAGCTTTTCCTGTCCTGTATTTCTCCACAGCATTCAGAATTACATCTCGTTGACCTACCATAACCCCCGGTGAATCCAAAAGATTGTATATAGCCTCACAGATTTGATGGCGTGTTCGACCCTTACCTTTTAAAACCCATGCCATTTCGAGGATAGCATAAGAAGCAACGAAAAGCTTTCTCGCTTGAACATATTTTTTCAATAAAGACGTAGCGCTTGCTGACTGGACAGGATCATCACCCAATGCAACACGAACGAGTACATTTGTGTCGACTCCGATCATATCATCCTTTTTTCTTTTTAACTCTGTGATTCTCGTCACTAACTATTTTCTGGATCGTTGCATCTATGTCAGCTACACTTATGGGTTGTTCGCCGTCCTTTTTACAACATCCAATAAACATATCTATATTGCGGCGTACGGGCTGTACTTCAAGGGTGTTTTTATGGACAGTAAAAACTAACTCGGTGCCGGCATGGATACCCAAAGTTTTACGAAGGATGTGAGGAATTACCACCTGTCCCTTTGATGATACAATAGCTCTTTCACTGTGCAACATATTTTCTCCTTATCTAAGGGAGGGAGTATTGTAACTCCCTCTAAAAGTAAGATAACTTATCTTACAATTATATGCAAGAAGAAATACGAAGAGTTTGGATCAGAGGGACGTTATACCTTTGTTCTAAGGTTTTTCATAAACATGTGCAATTCTCAACGTTCCCATTCGCCCCATAGGTCCTATTGGTCCTATTGGTCACTTTCCTCAACGACAGATGCAGATGAAGAATTGGAAAGATGGCTAAAAGCACCTTCAACCTAGAAACGGCGATTCGAAGGGGGTGCCAGATGCAATCTTTTGATTCAGAACGAGTTGAGGCGAAGGGGGGGCTTACCCGTTTGGGGCCACATCTTTGTTTGTGTAGAGCTCATTTCGCGCAGCGCTTTGAAGTGCGGTAGCTTGCTACGTACTTCAAAGCGCTGCGCGCCCTCCGCTTCGTGAAATGGGGCTAAACGCCTATTTTTTGAGGAAGGGCTGGCCGGTGAGGGCGTTCCACTGCGTGGAGTAGATGCTGCCATCCGGATTGGTGACATTGATGGTGTAAACCGGCAGAAAAATCTCTTTTTCGCTGCGGATCTTGAAGTCATTGCCGAAGGCTGCCTTGGCGATGGTGATGATCTGATTGCGGCTATAGGTTTTGGATACTTTGTCAGCTGATTGCGAAGGTTTAGATACCATCTGCTGTTTGATGATTGTTTGCGGCTGGATGATGAATCGTGGATTTTCAAAGTGTAGCTTAATGACCGATCCTTTTTGGACGACGAGGTGCTTTCTCTTAGCGCTGTCGATCATGGGATCGATGTATTCACGTTCCAGCTTGAGATCTTTTTGCAACTCATCAAAGGTCATCGAACCGCCATGTTTAGCTAGTGCCTGAATGACTTTGAAGTCTTGTGAACTGGCCTCGCATTCGAGGCAGTCCTTGAATCCGTGAGTCGTTTCCCAGGTGGCCGTATTGATGACGATCTCACCGTTGGTCAGTCCCCAGATCACCGACCCCTCTCTGGGACGGTTATCTTCCGTGTACTTAACGTCCAACAAAAGATAAGGATAATATTTTGTGATAGGCTCCCGGATTTCCTTTTTGTCTTTTCCTGCCAGTTCACCTTTATGGGCATCAATGATCTGTTGTGGAGTATACTTGGACTCGAGCGTGACGATATCCCGGTTATCGACATAGCTGTAGATTTGATCTTTCCAGTTGGAACCGCTATCGCTATTCCACAGCCACCATCCGCCGGCAACCACCGCCGCTAAAAAAGCTATCATCCATTTATTCATAACTTCCTCACATAGGTTCCGGTTTCGCCTTAGTTTTGACGCAAAGATGGAAAGAACAAAAAGATGCAAATATTTTTTCTTTGCTTCTTCTAATTTCTTTTGCATCTTTGCGTTGAATATAAACGCTGCCGGTTCCTGGTTCCTTGTTTTAATCCTTCATTGATAGCAAGAACTCTACGTTGCTGTTCGTCTTCTTCAGACGGCTAATCAACAGATTCATCGCGTCGCCCGGAGCCAAATCAGCCACAGCTTGACGCAAAAGATAAATTTTCTCAAGTTCATTTGGATGGTAGAGCAATTCTTCTTTTCTGGTACCGCTCTTGATCAGGTCGATAGCCGGATAGATACGGCGGTCGGCCAAGCGACGGTCGAGAACCAATTCCATGTTACCGGTACCTTTGAATTCCTCAAAGATAACTTCATCCATACGAGATCCGGTGTCGATCAGCGCTGTCGCGATGATCGTGAGCGAGCCACCCTGTTCGATGTTACGCGCTGCACCGAAGAACCGTTTTGGCTTGTGAAGAGCGTTGGCATCGATACCGCCTGTCAGGATCTTGCCCGAGTGCGGCTGGATGGTGTTGTATGCGCGGGCCAGACGTGTGATGGAGTCGAGCAGGATGACGACGTCGTTACCATGTTCCACAAGACGGCGCGCTTTCTCGATCGCCATCTCGGCAATCTGGACGTGCCTTTCGGGCGGTTCGTCGAAGGTGGAGGCAATGACTTCCCCTTTGACGATGCGCTGCATGTCGGTGACCTCTTCAGGGCGCTCGTCAATGAGCAGAACGATGAGGATGATTTCAGGATTGTTGATCGCGATGGAGTTGGCGATATTTTGCAACAAGATTGTTTTACCTGATCGGGGAGGTGCAACGATCAGTCCGCGCTGACCTTTACCGACTGGTGTAGCCAGATCGAGCACTCGCATTGCCAGCTTATCCTTGGTGGTCTCCATGACGATTCTTTCATCAGGATAAAGGGGTGTCAAGTTTTCAAACAGGATCCGTTCCCTTGCTTTTTCAGGCAGAGCTCCATTAATCGTATCGACTTTCAGGAGTGCAAAATATTTCTCCTTGTCTTTCGGTGGTCTCATTGTTCCTGAAAGAGTATCTCCTTTCTTTAAGTCGAAGCGGCGGATCTGGGCGGGAGAAACGTAGATGTCTTCAGCTGAAGGAAGGTAGTTGTAGTTAGGGGAGCGGAGGAATCCAAAGCCATCAGGCAGGATTTCCAAAACACCTTCTCCATACAGTACTTCATTGGGGTTTTCTGAGATCGCCTTAACGATTTCGAAGACCATCTGAGATTTGGTAAGTGAGCCCAGGTGTTTGAGGCCGATGTTTTTGCCATATTGATTGAGCTGATCGATATTCATACGTTGGATATCAGCGATCTTTGTGACGATCTCGGGCTGCTTGCCCGATTTTTCTGACGTTTCCTCATATGTTGAGGTATCAGAGTCTTGATTTTCTGTGTTTTCTGGGTCCAAAATGAGACTCCATGTTAGGGGTTAATTTACTGAAATGACTTCTTCAAATAGTTCTTTTGTTACTTGTTCTAAATCTGTGAGAGAGCTGCTATTCATGATGACATAATCGGCTCTGTCGGCTTTCTCTAATTGGCTCAGTTGATTCGCACTGCGCCGTTCAAATTCTTGTTCATCGTAGTTGGTAGACTCTTTGAATCGTTTTAGGCAGAGTTCCGGTTTTGCTACTATTGCGACTGTCGTATCGAAATTTTTATCCGCGTTTGTTTCAAATAAGAGAGGATTTTCTACAACAAAGAGGGGCGGTTGCTCCGTGCTGTCTGATTGTTGAAGGTAAAGTTTATCTATTTCTTCATACATGACCGGGTGGATGATATTTTCAAGGGCTTTCAGAAGCTGTCTATTCCGAAAAACAATTTTCGCAACTTTGGAACGATCAATTTTCTGATCAACTAGAATTTCTTCTCCCAACAATCTAATAACTTTTTTTCCGGTCTCGGTTTCGGGAGTCAGTAATTGATGAACGATTTCATCGGCGCTTACGACGTAAGCTCCGAGTTCCTTTAAGATGCGGCAAACTGTTGACTTGCCACAAGAAAGACCACCTGTTATGGCCATTTTACGTAATGTTAACATTCTTTCCAATTTTTGCCAATATTGATATCAACTATCAGGGGAACTTTTAACCTGGAAACGGTAATTGGGCCCGGCCCAATTGCCGTTTCCAGGTTTAATTGCGTGACCCCTTCCATGGTTTCTTTCACCAGCTTTGACAGCGTATCGATTTCATTATCAGGGACTTCAAAGATCAGTTCATCGTGGATCTGCAAGATCATAAAGCTTTGCAGCTTTTGCTGGGTGATCTTTTCATCGATTTTAATCATCGCCATTTTAATCAGATCGGCCTGCGTCCCCTGGATCGGTGTATTGATGGCCAGCCTTTCGGCCGCGGAACGGATCATGCCGTTGGTGCTGGTAATCTCGGGAATAAGCCTTTCTCTGCCGAATGCAGTGACCGCCTTTCCGGAGCGGCGCGCTTTTTCTTTACTGTGTTCGATGAATTCTTTGACCTTTGGATAACGCTCAAAGTACATTTTAATAAAAGTCGATGCCATTTTGGTGTCAATTCCCAAGCCCTGGGCAAGTCCAAAGGCCTGCTGGCCGTAGATAATGCCGAAGTTGACCGCTTTAGCCTGGAAACGTTGGTCCTGTGTAATCGATTCTTGAGGGATGCCAAAGATCAGCGATGCGGTATAAGTGTGGATATCCTGATTGTCGGTGAAGGCCTTGATCAGTGTCGGATCTTCGCTGAGGTGTGCCAGCAGCCGCAATTCAATTTGCGAGTAGTCGGCTGATAAGTAGTTCCATCCTTCTTTTTCAGGACGGAACGCTTCGCGGATGAGTCGTCCGACAGCTGTTCTGACGGGGATATTTTGCAAGTTAGGATCCTGACAGGAAAGTCGTCCGGTTGCAGCCACCGATTGATTGAAAGTGCAATGGATGCGATGGCTGATCGGATGGATCGACGCTGGGAGGTTGTCGACATAGGTGGAGCGGAGTTTTTCCAGAGTCCGGTATTCGATCAGTTTTTCTGCAATTGGATAATTTTCACGCAAGCTTTCTAATACTTCGATGTTGGTAGAGTGTCCAGTGGCTGTTTTTTTTGGCGGCTTGATGCCCATTTTGGTGAAGAGAATCTCGCTAAGCTGTTTTGGCGAATTGATGTTGAACGTTTCGCCGGCTAGATCGTAGATGGCTGTTTCCAGCAGTCGGATTTGTGAGGTCAACTCTTTGGATAGATTGATGAGGTAGTCCCGATCGACAAAAATGCCTTTGTTTTCCATCCGTGCCAGGACGGGGAGGAGCGGCAGTTCCACCTGTTGGTAGAGCTGCATCAGGCCGCGCTCCTCTAAAAGTTTGGTGAGCAGGGTTTTTAATCTGATGGTCAGGTCGACATCTTCGCAGCAATAATGGCTGATTTTGTCAAAGGGGACATCGCGCATGTTCAGCTGTTTTTTCCCTTTGCCGATCAGATCCTGGATGGGAATGGCAACAATATTTAACATCTCCAAAGCAAGGTATTCAAGCGAATGTTGGCGGCTGTGGGAGTTGAGCAGGTAGGAGGCGAGCATGGTGTCGAATGAGATGTGCTTGGGATAAATGGTATACTTGTTCAAAACGTGCAGATCGTATTTGAAGTTTTGGCCATAGAAGGAGATCTGCGGATTTTCAAAGATCGGCTTCAACTTTTTCAACACGGTTTCAATGTGCAAAAAGCCATTAACAGGGACATACCAGGCTTCTTTGGCTTCAACGCCAAATCCGATGCCGACCAGTTCTGCTAGATGAGGGCTGACATCGGTCGTTTCCAGATCGATACAGATCTCATTCTGCCGGGCCAGGAAATCGACCAGCTGATTAA
The DNA here is from genome assembly GCA_013287815.1 of Chlamydiota bacterium. Classification (GTDB taxonomy): domain Bacteria; phylum Chlamydiota; class Chlamydiia; order Chlamydiales; family Parachlamydiaceae; genus JABDDC01. Next base: position 13,456 of record JABDDC010000027.1, on the reverse strand, counting down.
ACGACGGCTCATCGTTGACAAGATGGTATAAAAGCTCTTCTTTTTTTTCAGGTTCGGTAGGGTGGGGAGTTGTCTTCTGGTAATCGTGCTTCTGTGCTTCCAACTCGCGGATCAGTGTATTGAAGTTTTTATCGGTATAAAAATCCCTGAGCTCCTGCCATTGGGGCGGTTGCATTTCAAAGAATTCAATTTGTTTGGGAAACGGCACATGAAGGTCAATGGTTACCAAGTCGCGACTTAGCAAGGCGTTGTCCCGCTGCTGCTTGACGGTCTCTTGTTTTTTAGCACCGGAAATCTCTTCAGGATGATCCAAAATATAGTCTAATGTCCCAAACTTCTGCAGCAGCTCCGCCGCGGTCTTGGCCCCAAATCCAGTCATGCCGGGAATGTTGTCCGAGGCGTCTCCCAAAATAGACAAGTAGTCGACCATCTGTTCGGGCTTCACTCCAAATTGGGCTTCTATACCTTTGGCATCGAGAATAAGATTGTCTTTAAAGGTATTGAGGATGAGGACTTTATCATTGACCAGTTGGCACATGTCCTTGTCACTCGTACACAGGTAGACGGCTGCTCCCTGCTTTTCTGCCCAGACTGCAACAGCTCCCATCGTGTCGTCGGCTTCGACATTAGGAACCATCAGTTCGGGAATACCCATCAACCGGCACATCTCTTGCGCCCAGTTGATCTGATAATAAAGGTCTTTGGGGGTTTCGCTGCGGTGCGCCTTGTAATTGGAATAAATGGCGGTCCGCTTGATTGCATTGTTTGGTCCGTCAAAGACAGCGACAATATGGGTCGGTTTAAAATCTTTGATCAGCTTTTGCACCGAACGGGCAAAGCCATACAAAGCATTGGTCGATTCACCTTTGGAATTGGTCATCTGCCCAATCGCAAAGTACGATCGATAAATATAACCTGATGCATCTAATATAAAAATTTTATCCATGGAGTACTTAGGGAAATAAGAAAGAAAACTTCATTATATATCATCGCCATAATTTACGATAGCTTTTTTTGCATTTTCAACCCTCAGCACACAAATACCTCGTGAACGGTTACAAATTTTTTTGTGTTATAGGTAAATTATATTTGCAATTAATTTCATTTTTAATTACAATTAATCTAAACTAAGAATTTTGGTTGAATTAAAATATCATTAAAATATAACTAAGGAGTTATGATGTCTTGTAAATCTATTATGGCTAATGCCTGTGAATCAACAAAAACACTTGCTACAAACGCCTATCAATCGATGACGATTGAAAATGGTAAGCAAATTCTTTTTCAATGGAAAGGACGTTATGTTGAATTATTCCAAAGCAATCGTAATTTTGCGTTTGCTAATTTTGCCGTCGCTAACTGCATTGCATTTAAATGCATGAATGTTCTCGTTAACAAAATAAATGCCTATCGCAATACAACAACTGAGAAGTCTGCCCTTTACCTCACTAAGAATGTTGCATTGGCAACTGTCGTTGGAGCTGGATCTTATGCCTTTAACGTTCTTTTCTCTAAGGTAACCGGCTTTACACTAAGCCAAAAAGCATTAGTCGCTTTTTCAGTTGCTTCTGCTATTTTACAATATGCACTCTTACCTAAAAAAGCAGTGCCTTCTACTGCTAGTGGTTTAACTTCGTCCAAAACTGGAGAGTCTTTAAGCTTGTCGTTATCCACAACTATCTTCCATGGGGAAATGACTGGAGCGTCTTTAAGCTTGTCGTTATCCACAACTATCTTCCATGGGGAAATGGTTGATTCGGAAGGCGAATTGGACGATCTTAAACTAATAGCCCCTTCTACAAACAGCTCAAATTCTTCAACTGCTTTAGATCCAGAATTAGAAGAAGCTAAATGATTTGCAGAATTACATATTATTCTATCTCCAAAGAAATAAATTTAAAGAAAATTCATAAATTTTATGAAAAAAAGGCTACAGGATTTCCTGTAGCCTTTTTTTGTTTATTATTCAAAAGAGAAAAACATAGCGCTGTGTCTTATTGCATGCCAAGAATTAATTTGAGGATTGATTCTATTTCCTTTATTTCTTGAATTGAAAGAGAAGTGATTTTTTTTCCTAATCGTGTTTTATCGATGGACCTCAACTGATCCAACATCACTTTGCCTTTCACCTTGGAGTCATCTTCGATGGCATGCTCGAAGGAGTAAATCCTTTTTAAATTGGAAGTGATTGGGGCAACAATGATGCGTGAGGAATTTTCATTCATGATATCATGCGAACAAACCAATGCCGGCCTGGTTTTTTGTGTTTCAGTAGCTTTGGAGGGATCAAAATCGACCCAGAAAATATCTCCACGCCTAATATGCGTTTGAGTCATCTATTCCCTCGCCGCTTAAAGTATCCCACAACTCGATTTCATCGTTTCTTTCTTTGTCTTTAGATGCTTCTCGAAACTCTCTAGCCAGCTTCTGCTTTTCTGTTTCCAGTTCCTTTTGCACGACTCCGGCAATAAATTTACTGATACCGCGTCTTGATATGTATAAATGTAAATCTTTAACAAGGCTCTCGGGGAGTGTCAATGTTATTGGAATATTTCTCATAATTCCTCCTCTTTCTATAAATACTATTATATATGTTATACGTATAATGGGCAAGAAAAAAGGCTACAGGATTTCCTGTAGCCTTTTTTTATGTTTATTGCGGGTAGTAGAGGTAGAGGAATTTATTTTGCATCATGAGGTCCGCTTCGGGTGATAGAGAGAACTCATGTTTGATTTTTCCTGTTAGCAGCGATGCCTGGGCAGTAAAGAGCCCTTTCCACCACTGAGTGCTTTCCAACTTGATAAATTGGTAGTTATCATCTTCGATACCTACTTTTTTGAGCAGGTCGTCTAGCACAATCGAGATTTGTGCGCCTGTCTCATCGATATAACCATATTCTTTGGCAGTACCGGCGGGGAAAATGTGGGCGCCGTAATCGTTGATCAGTTTTTCTTTGGTGATCAGGGGACGGTGTTCAGTGACGAGTGTGACGAAGTCATTATAATAGTATTGGATGATTTCTTGGTAATTCTTATCTTCGCCAGGTTTCCATGGACGCATCGGATTCATGGCATCTTTGCCTTTACCGGCTGAGATGGTGAGGGCATCTACGCCAACTTTTTCAAGTAGCTTGGTCAAGTTGACAAAGGTGGGGGCGATGACGCCGACGCTGCCGATAATGCCGACATCGTTAGAATAAACTTTATCGGCTGCCAAGGCGATGTACATGGCGCCGGAAGCGCATAAGCCATCAATATAAGCGTAGACGGGTGTCTTGTACATTTTCTTGTAATCCAAAATTGCCCTGAAGATTCCATCCGAATCGGTGACAGTACCGCCTGGGCTATCAATGAAGAGGAGGAGAGCTTTAACGCGGTCATCTTTGTAATCGCCTTCGCGTGATTCGACTAGTTTCTTTTTAATCGATTTGGTATCGAGGCCTTCCATACCTATGACCCCATCGATGTTAATCTGAAGGATGACAGGGGCACTATCGCTAACGATTTTTCTGACGCCTTTGGCATTGGGAAGGATTTCTTCCGTATTTTCAGGGGCTAGTTTTGTGCTTTCACTATTATTGCCAATAACGCCGACGAGTGCAGCGATGACAAAAATGCCGAGGCAAAGTCCGATGATGGCACAAAAAGAGACGAACAGGGACTTAATTGACGAATAAAAAATAGAATCACGCATTGGTAATATCCTTCTTATGGTTAAAAATCCCTTTATAATATACCCTCGATTTTTTAGGAACCTTAAAATTTGCTTGCGAAGCCTTGGAGAGCATATGTGTGGAAGCCTCCAAAATATCTCCAGAAGGCAGTGTAGAGAGGTTGTGAAAAAAAGGGCACCGAAGGTGCTTTTGGAGTGCGCCGCCCTATTTTTTTCACAGCCTCAGAGCCCACGCTAAGGCTTTGCAAGCGACATCCGTCTCCCTTCTTCCATATAATACTGAAATCGTATAAAATAAGAGGAAAAAATAATAAGGAGAGGTCATGATAAGAAATATAATTTTAATGGGGTGGGTGATGATGACAACTTTATTACAAGCGCAGCAGCATGAACAAGTTAAGCAAGATACACCGTTGATTCCCAGGGCCTTGCTATTTGGCAATCCGGTTAAGGCGATGCCGAGTCTTTCGCCGGATGGGACGAAGCTGGCTTATATTGCGCCCGATAAGAATGATGTATTGAATGTTTGGGTGCGCGATTTAAAGAATCCGATAGAAGATAAACAGGTGACCTCCGATAACAAGCAGGGGATCAGAAGTTTCACGTGGCAGTACGATCCAAGTCACATCATTTATTCCCAGGATAAGGATGGCGATGAGAATACCCACCTGTATCAGACCGATGTCAATACCCTCGTGACACGCGACCTCACTCCATTCGAAAACGTCAAGGCTGGGATACTCGATTATAGTCACAAATATCCAAACGAGATGCTGGTATTATTAAATAAGCGCGATCCGGCCCATTTCGACGTTTTCCGCTTAAATCTCATCACGGGAAATCTGGAATTAGATACTGAAAATCCCGGCGGAGTTTTTGACTGGGAAACCGACCATGACATGAATGTCAGGGTAGCGGAGTCATATACCAAGGATGGGGATAAGCTGATCCGGATTCGGGATAAGTCAGGGGATCCCTGGCGTGATTTCATGGTTATTGATCAGTATGAGATTGGCGATGGTGTTGTTGGCTTCACTGATGATGGTAAAGGGCTCTATTTGAGCACCAGCCTCGACAACAATACGTCCAGATTGCTGAAGGTAGATCTCGAAACGAAGAAGACCCAGGTCATCGTTGAAGATCAGGAATACGATCTTGGCGGCATCATGAAAAATCCGATCACCCATCAGCTGGAAGCGGCCGGCTTTGATAAGAAAATATTCGAGTGGGTATTGCTGGACCGGAAGCTAGCGCCCGACTTTCAATTTTTATCAGATCAGATGAAAATGCCTTTCAAGTTATCCAGCAGGGACCTCGCTAATGAAAACTGGGTTGTTGCCTATTATTCAGACAAGACACCCACCCGTTTTTATCTCTATAACCGCAAAGCGAAAAAGCTCGATTACCTCTTTACAACGCTGCCTGATCTGGAAAAATATGAGTTGAGTCCGATGCTGCCGATCAGCTATCAGGCGCGGGACGGGATGAAGCTGCACGGCTACTTGACATTGCCTACGGGGAAAGAACCCAAGAATCTGCCATTAATCCTCTATGTACACGGAGGACCTCAAGTCAGGGACTCATGGGGACTGAATCCGAGTGTTCAGTGGCTTGCCAACCGAGGCTACGCTGTGCTGCAAATCAACTATCGCGGATCAAGCGGATATGGAAAACACTTCATCAATGCCGGTAACAGGGAGTGGGGAGCCAAGATGCAGACCGACTTGCTCGATGGTAAGGTTTGGGCAATCTCAAAAGGGTTTGTCGATCCAGAAAAAGTGGCCATCTATGGCGGCAGTTACGGAGGCTATGCCGTATTGGCAGGCCTGGCGTTCTATCCCGATGAGTTTTGCTGCGGTGTCGACATCGTCGGACCATCCAACCTCATCACACTATTGAAGACTGTGCCTCCTTACTGGAAGCCGTTGATGACGCAGATGAATCGCCGCATTGGAAACTTGGAAACAGATGAAGAATTTATAAAATCGCGCTCGCCTTTCTTCAAAGCTGACAAAATTAAGAAGCCACTCCTGATAGCCCAAGGAGCGAATGACCCACGCGTCAAACAAGCCGAAAGCGATCAGATTGTAGAAGCCATGCGCAAAAATAAGTTGCCGGTGGAATATCTTTTGTTTGCCGATGAAGGACATGGCTTTGCCCGTCCGGAAAACCGGATGAAGTTCAGCGCAGCGGCTGAAGAATTCCTGGCTCGCTACCTTTTAGGAAGGCATGAGCCTGCCGGCGAAGCAGAAAATTGGCAGAGTTTGGTCAAGTAAAGATGACAACGGAGTATAATAAGCAACATCCATTCCCCGCATCGATCAAGGAGCGTTATTTCTTGTCCAGGAAAGGGTCAAAAAGGAAAACGCAGCATGTCGTCCTGGATATCAGAGGATCGGGTATTACCTATAACGTAGGTGATAGCGTCGGGATTTATGGAAGGCATGATCCCGATCTTATTAATAAGACACTCAAGGCAATGAGGGCAACCGGTCACGAGATCATTCAAGTCAAGCAGACGGATGAAAAGCTTCCCTTGCATGAGTACTTATCCTCCCGAGCCAGCATCACCTACATCAGTCCCAAACTAGTGCGTGAATTGCATAAGAGACAGCACGATCCGGACAAGAAACATTTTTTGGACGAGCTATTAAAAGAAGATAACCGCGATGGGCTGAAGCAGTATTTAGAAAAGCATGAGGTATGGGATTTTCTGCTTGCACATCCGGAAGTCTCTTTTTCATTTCAGGAGCTGGCCGACCTGCTCATGCCGCTGCTGCCCCGTTTTTATTCTATCTCTTCCGCACAGAAATATGTAGGGGATGAAATTCATTTGACAGTTGCACCGCTCGAATATGAATCCAACGGTCATAAGCGCAGAGGTGTCTGTACCCATTTTATCTGCGAAATGGCCGAGCTGCACCAACCGGTCGTGCCCATCTTTATCCAGCCTTCGCACGGCTTCCATCTGCCCGAGGACCATGAAGTTCCTATTATTATGATTGGTCCGGGGACAGGCATCGCCCCCTTCAGGGCCTTTTTGCAGGAGCGGCTGCTTCACCACAAAGCCAAAAGCAGACACTGGCTTTTCTTCGGCGAATGGAATCGTGAATATGATTTCTTCTACGAAGAGGATTGGGCCCATTTCGACAAGCATGGCCACCTCCGCATCGAACTGGCCTTTTCAAGGGATCAGGAACATAAGGTCTACGTCCAGCACAAGATGGAAGAGCATGCACAAGAGTTGTTCGAGTGGATCGATGAAGGAGCGTTTCTCTACGTCTGCGGCGACGCCCGCGGCATGGCAAAGGATGTCGAAGCCACCCTCCACAAGATCATTGAAGAGTGCGGAGCCCTCGATACCATCAAGGCTCGTGAATACATCAAGCGCCTGCGCCGGCAGAAGCGGTATTTGCGAGATGTTTACTGATTCATTAATGACGCAAAAATGCTACATTACGCAAGCACTTGCAGTGCTATGGTGAATTGGCAGAGAGAGGAACCGTTCCCCTGGAGGGGATCATCTTTTTATATGCTAAATACACACATAGATGGTATTCTCTTAGCTTGATATTCAATGGAGCGACCTATGCTTATGAGATTGTTTTTGATTTTTGCGAACCTTTTCTTGATTTTGAAAAATGTCAAAGCAGAAAATATAAGTGAGGAGAAAATAATTCCAACCTATTTAAATTGCCCTGCATCATCTTCAAATAATCATCTTAATGCGAACCAATCATCAGATCCGTTTCACAAGTTTGATTGTACAGAATCAATCACAATCTCTTCTTCCCGCGAGCCACTGAATATTCCTTATCCTATAGAATTATGCGAAGTTCATTCAATCGAACCAAATCCTAATCCCTTTACAGACGAGGAATAGAAAATTATGCTCAAGAAATTCCCTTGGAAAACTGTTCTTTTAACTTTTTTTGTCTGTATGCTCTTTTGGGAAATCAAGGGGACAATATCAGGTGAAAGAGCGCCCTTCTTGCATAGATGGATGTATTCCAAAAAGAGCTATGCAAAAAATATTGAAGTACTTACCTATACACTAACAGATGAACAAGTCAGTTATATGTTTACCCATCCGCTTGAAGAAATACAACAGCCAAGCCAAAAAGATCTCTTTTTAAAGAACGTATATGCAGTTCTCAGGATACGAAATCTATACAATAGAGTTGCCGAAGGTAGGCTCTCATGGTCTATTTCCGGTAGCGGATGGAGTGCAGTTGATGTAAATAATATACCCATACATAGTAATGCAAGGAAATATGGTGATATTATCATATCATTAGGAGTTCGAATTACCGACACAAATGACACTCCTCCTGAGCCAATTATAGTAAAATGGGATGAACTTTATCTCTATCGTTGATCTGAAAAACTTTCTAAAAATTAATGGCAGGTTTAATAATGAAATTGCGCTTTTATCTGTTTTGTCAGTATTTCGTTTGGACATATTTTTTACTTTTACCTCTTGGTCTATTTGCCGAGACTATTCGCTCATTTCAATATAATAAAAATAGTCAGTTGATTAAAGAAATTAAGGCTAATGGCAATGCAATCGAATATGATTACGATGCAGGTGGCCGATTGAAAAAAGAATCTTCATCTGATGGATCGACTGTCATATACGATTATGACAAAAATGGATGTGGGAGAAGCTTACGAAGAAGAAAGTCAACTTATTTTCTTACGCAATCGTTACTATGATCCCGAGCTGGGTCGTTTTATTTCCGCTGATTCAGAATTTGGTTCTATAACGAATCCTCAAAGTTTGAATCCTTATACATATGTCAATAATAATCCTCTCAATTTCATAGATCCGACTGGTCTCCGGTCGGCAAAAGCTTGCGCTTATCCCGCAGGAACAATGACTAAGGATGGCGAATCTTGGACAGGTCACGGTTTCTGGGAGCTCACATCCGATAATGGGAAGGTTATTACTATTGGAAGATATCCTGGAATTTCAAATAATGGCTATTTAGTTGATCATGATGAAATATGCCAAGGTACGGTTACTTATGAGTGGCCTGCGACTGATGCACAAATTGGTCAAATTATTGCGGCTGTAAAAGAAGGAAGGTATTTTCTGTACGATGATAACTGCATCAATGGTTTAGAGAGAGGACTCAAGGTTCTCGGGGTTGAACACCCAAATTTACGTACTTGCGGTGCATCTGTACCTTCTAAAGCAGTTACCTGGCTTAAAAGCCTCAATGAAAGTGCAGGCCCGAAAGATGCTTTGCAAAACGACAGAAAATTTGTTCAAGACCCCGATAGTTATATGAGAACTCTTAACAACAAGCCTCAGGTACCTATCTCCACTCGAAGTTCAGGAGATGTGGGCGGGGTGTCGCTGAACAAGACAGCAAAGTTGTTGGGTCATATTTCAGATGTAGAAGGGGCCACTTATGATGACGCCACCGGTCAATTAATTATGATAGGAAAGAAGAATCTTTCACTCCCTGAAATGGATTTTGATGATTTAGCTGTTGCTGTTCGGTCAATATACGGGCTTGGAAAAAAGGCTCCACAAAACCCCGGAGTATCGCTTGATTGGGATCCTGAACATCCGGTCGATATTAAAAAAATTGTCGAGAAGGGGAAAACTCCTCCACCTATGTTAGCCCGCTATGACGGTCAAACGAAGAATACACGATTTGGCTGGATTATGTTTGAAGCAGATCGTGTTCTCAAGAGTGTGTCATTAGGGATAGACAATATTAGCGGAAAGAGGACAAATGTAAAAATCCCAGGTTATGAATGTCTGCCGGATAGATATGAAAAACATAAATCGTCGAAAGAAAAGACAGAAACGCGTCTTTGGTTTATTCCCAAAGAGGTGATTATTCATAAAAATCGGAAAGGTAATGCCCTGGTGTTTAAAAAAGCCAAGATGGAAGTGTTGACTGAGACTAAATATAAGCATAGGAAAAGCAGTAATAGTGAGGCAGAAAAATTTGCCGACCACTTCACAGAACATTACGGTCATTTTGCAAAGTACTATCCGATTCTTAATGAGCTTAAGCGATTAGGAAAAATTACTGCAGTTGTTAAATGGATGAAGGAAAATAATATTCCTCTGGACCTTTCCTTATTTAAAAAATACAAGCCGGCTTATTATGAAACTCCGAAAAAGACACCTGCTATGTGTATTACACGCAAAGATAAGAAGAATGATGTGATAACATCCGTTGTTGGCGTTGTTGGAGGTGTTATCTATCACTTGGATGAGAGTAATTTTCATGAAGTGGTCAGTGAGGATGCCAATCCCCTGAGTGAGGCTGCATTAAATGCTAGACCTTCAGAAGATGTTTTTATGTGGACTTTTAAGTCTCCTCTAGACTCTCAGGAATACCAAGCCGTTGCCCAAACTATTGAACGTACGATTAAAGTGGGAAATATAAAAAAAGCCCGCTTAGATATGCGCTTTCCGGGATCGGGCGATTATCCCCTCGAACTGGTACGATATTATAATTCATTTAATGACAAAAATATTGGCTTTGGCCGCGGGTGGGATATCGTTTGCACAGGACTCCGTTTTCCCCGTTCAAAAATGAGTATAAAATGGAAAACTGAGCCTGCTCCTACTGAAGCTTATCCTGAAATCTTTGTAGAGGAAGATGGGCGTGAATCACGCTACGTTTTGTTTGGACTTGGAGAGCACCATTATCCCGTCTACAAGTCAAATGAAGGGGAAGCGCTCCTTGCTGAAACAGCGAAGGGGTATATTTTAAATAATTCTGAAGGAAAGCGACTAACATTTAATTCTGATGGTAAAATTGTAAGCAAAGGGAAAATCAACCGAGAACAGCTAACCTATCACTACAATCTTGATAATCAATTAGAAACTATATCACATATAAACGGAAAAATAATCCGGTTAACATATCATCCAGACAGGATAGCCCAAGCAATTGGACCTGGCGGAAAGTTTATTCAATACGGTTATGATTCAAAGGGGCAGTTAAGTCAGGTTGTAGATAGTTTAGGAGTCATTGAAAACTATACTTATGATTCAGATAAGAATTTGAATGCTATTCTTAATAGCCAAAATGAACCGATTTTTAATGCGGTTTACGATGATTATCATCGAGCAACATCTGAAATAGTCCTTGGCGAAAAGCAAACAAAGAATTTTGATCTCAAAGCGAGAACGTTAAATGTGGAAAAAATCGGGCAAAATTCTTTTTGCCAGTATGATTCCAACTATAGACTCTTGCAAGCTTCAGATTCCGAAAATCGCATGGTGAAAATGACTTATGAAGAAGGTCAAGTCAAACCTGCGACAATTTCAGATTGCTTGGGCAATGAAAAACATTACAGTTACGATTCGCACGGAAATATTATTCGCATTCGGGATTCGGTGGGAGTAGAACAGCGATTTTGGTATAGCCGGAAAGATCAACTCTCTGCCAATTTAGATGGTATGGGTAAAGCTGAACTTTATTCTTACGATGATCAGGATCGATTGGTGAAGGTCTGTCACTTGGCAAAACTGATTTCAGAAGATATAGCAACCGGAACCGCTAATTTCGGTTATTCACAAAATTATGTAACAGAATATGAATATGATTCGAATACAGGACTTCTTCAAAAAATCAAGCAAGAAGGAGATTTAGTCCAAAGCTATTCATATGATCATGAAGGGATGCTAATTGGCATAAGTAGTCCCTCAGGACACACCCTTCAGCGAAGATATGATGAACGTGGACGCATGCGAAAGCTATGTGATGCGCAAGAAGTGGGCTATGAATATGACTATGATGAAAGAGATCGAATCTCTAAGCTATCAAACCCTGAAGGTATGATTGAATATCGATATGATGATATCGGCAATCTTAGCTCTATCCAGGATGCTTGTGGAGGCATCACTTCTTATAGCTATGATTCGTTTGGTAATCTGTCTAAAATTACAGATCCTATGGATGGAGTTTCAATCTTTGAATACGATGGAAGTCACAACCTGAAACGAATCAATTTACCTAACAGTACTGTACGAGAAATTGATTACGATGCCTTGAATCTGCCAAAAGCGGCTAATTGGTAAATTTCAACGCAAAGACACGAAGGTACCACGCAGGATAGGAATTCGTGTATTTGAATTTGATTTGGAAAGAATAAGATCCGAGCCTTGGAGTAGGTGGCAATGTGCTTGGCGGAGCCCGTGGAGTGCGGCGCTCTGCACCGCCTTTTTGCGACATTTTTGTATTCACGGTAGTTAGCCAATTGCTAATGCATTCATCTCCTTAAATACTACGTTAATGGCCTTCACAGATACGCCAGAATTCGGTGCAGAGCACGCGCACTCCAACGGCTTCGCCAAGCAAAAAAGCTACATCACGCAAGCACTTGCACTGCTATGGTGAATTGGCAGAGAGAGGAACCATTCCTCGGGAGGGGATCGTCCCTTTTAAAATTGACAAATAATGTCATATTTGTAAAAATATGACATATGAAGAAAAGACTCGAAAAAGTCAATAATGTAGCAATATTGGCAAAAAGACTCATAGAAAAGGGCGCCTATGTCATCAGTAACCATGCATATGAGAGAGGAAAACAAAGAGCCCTCTCTGTTGGAGATATACAAAATATAATTAAGACTGGTTATCATGAAAAAATAAAAGATGAATACGTAGAAGAATTTATGGACTGGAATTATGCGATAAAGGGAAAAACCCTCAATAGTGAATTAGCAAGAGTTTGTATAGCGTTTGTTCAAGAAAGCAGTTTAATAATTGTTACTGTAATAAGGTTAGAAGGATAAGAAAAATGAAAAAATTAATTTATAACGGATTCGGCTTCCAGATTATTTTGAAAGGTGTTAAAACCTTTCAGTTTCGTGGCGAGACATTGCCAAAAATCAACCATAGAGAACTCGAAGATATGGTTTTTAAGGCTCTTCTGAGGTACCCTGCACATTTTTCTGGAGCTCATCTTTCATTTGTGAGAGGTTATATGAACTTGTCACAGAAAAAATTCGCCTCGATTTTAGGATTAAGCACACATGCGACCATTTCTGGCTGGGAATGTAAAAAGGATCGCGCAACAGGCATGCCGGCAACAACCGAAGTTGTTATTCGCTTACTAATGGCAGATTTTATTGGAGATAATAAATTTGCTCCACACTTCAAAGAATTTTTAGAAATACACGCTCTTCCCATAGATCTTGAAATGAAAGTTGCTTAAGAGGCCCTTCATGACAAAAGAAAAACATAAACCAACAGATGATGCAGTTGAAATCTTGTATCACCGTTATGTTAAACCTAGAAACGACGATTGGAAGGGGGTGCCAGATGCAATCTTTTGATTTAGAACACGTTGAGGCGAAGGGGGCTTACGCCCCCTTCGCCTCAACGCGTTATGAACCAACAGTTTGCCTCATCCAGGGTCTACGCAGTGGGCTACACATTTATCGCTTCTCCGAAGCTAAGCACCTTGGCATTGCATCTTTTTGCTTCTTTTTATCTTTGCGTTGAAAATTGAGAGATCACTTAGTCTTCGATGGTGGTTACCACTGCGAATGCTTGCGCCCCTTCGCCGCAGCCAAAGTCGGTCAGTCCCTCGCCTGTGGTGGCGGTGATGCCAACCTGCGAGATATCCAGACCCATGACGAGGGCGATACTATTGCGCATCTCTAAAAAGTGTTCCCTCATCTTGGGCTTTTTAGCTTCAATGGTGATGGCCACATGTGAGACTTTTTGTTTGCCGAGGGTCTTCATCGCCTCGATTAGATAGACACCGCTGTCGGTGATCCCATCTTTCAGGCAGAGGTCA
>JABDDC010000026.1 GCA_013287815.1 Chlamydiota bacterium | reverse complement strand
ATAAGAAAGATCTCCACAACCGCGCCAAAAGGCGGTGCAGAGCACCGCACTCCAAGGCTTCGCAAGCGGCAATTCAGGCTACCCTACGCTGGAATTTCGGGCACTGGCACCGGCACGAAAATGGACTTCTCTCCAAAATTCGAAAATGTGTTTTGATTTCCTGTGCCCTGATTATTTGTGCTGGCCGATCATTCGATTATCGAATTCTTGCTTCCTTTCGCACAATGGTCCAAAAAGTCCATTCTTAACGTCTTTTTCTGAAGCAACTATACAAATTTTGTAAAGCTCAAAATCATTCTTCTCAAGGGTATAACTTAAGCAATGTAAACCCGGTTCAGCTCCATGCCTTACTAATACGCGTATAACTTCGGATACATTTTCATACCTATAGTGATTTTGGGACAAGAATTCAATTATTGTAGTGTATTCTTCATATATGTTTCCACTTTCACTATGTTGATAGCATCCCTCATCTGCTGTACTCAGAAGTGGTTTTTTCTCTAACATTAACTCAATTATTTCGATATTTCCTTTTTTACAGGCTTGTGTAAAAAGGCTTCTGTGTATTTTGTTATCGATTTGGTTTGGGATACTGCAAGACCAATCAACATCGGCTCCTTTTTCGAGCCATTTTTTAACACCTGCAACATCTTTTTCATTAATTGCTTTTTCTAAAGCTAGAGTGTGCTTTAATGATCTTTCATTTTTGTATATATCTAATCCTCTATCAACTACATGAAACATAAATGGAAGTGTTTGATAAACAATAAATGCTCCAAAAAGAGTCCCAAAAGGAATGTGATCGTTATTTTTGTTAGAACCATTCGACTTATTGTAGTGTGAATTATTGCTGTAATGTCTGTTTTGAACTGCGGGTACAAGTATTTGATTTTTGCTATTTGACATAGTGAAATTGATTTTATTATCAATACGATAACGATTGATTTGAGTAGTGAAAGCTTTTTTGAACACAATATCTGAAGCATATTTCTTTATTTGAGTCACGCATGACTTGGATAAAGAATATGTAAAACATGGTGTTGCATGAATAAAATTAGGAATCATATTAAAACTACAAGATGGGAGAATAGACATATTTTACCTCTGGCTTATTTATTCATGTGTTCTATGATGTCAAGCGTGACAGCTCGAAACTTTTCAATTGGAATATACTTGGCTAATTGCACAGCCAAATTCATCCTGTTTTCTTTAGCATATTTTTCTGAAGCACTCGTCAAAATGTTTGAGATCTTTTCAAGCTCAGCAAATTTGAGATCAGTTATCATTGTCAAGCAGTTATAATCAGGCCGGGTCTTGCTGAAATCGATGGCCAGCCAAGAGACTGCCATGCCTCCGGAAGGGCTATCGATTGAAAAAAGCACTTCTGCAAGTTTGCACAAGGCTGAATGCCTGCCCATATTCGGGGGAAATGAATTGGCTAATGTACCACATTCCGTAGTCACTTTACTGACTAATTCCCCCCACGCTTCATTTTCTTCAGTATTGAGACAAAATTTCTTTGCCTCTCCGAGTCCCTTCAAAATCTCAATGAACGATTCATACTTGTGATAGTCATCGGAAATTTGTTCGACTGCTTCCATGATATGGCCCGGCAGATGTTTATAATCTTCGTTTAGGAAACATTTTTCCATGGCTTCTTTAAGCAACGTGACCGCTTCTTCAGCAGGATTTGAATCGGGCAATTTGCACACCGGTTTTTTCTGTTGGGCTACAGCAATGGCATGAACTGCCACTTTAACTGCTCCCCATGCATTTCCCTTTGAAAGGAACCCTCGTGCAATATCGAGCAGATGGGAATAGGTAAATTTATTGCCTGCAAGATTAATAAAACGCAGTTGTGAACAGTCTGTGATGGCTATTGGCAATTCCGATAGCTGATTGCCGCTAAGGTCGAGGTGTGTTAGCTTTTTCAGCTCACCGATTGAATCGGGAAGCTTAGTCAAAGAACATCCTCCAAGCTTTAACTCGCGTACATTTTTAAAGAGGCCGATCTCATCAGGCAAAACACCTAAACCAAAACCGCTAAAATCCAATTCCGGTAAGTTGATCCCGGCATTGCTTGTAGCAAGGGTTGCCACCCGGCGAATAAAGAACCTCATCTCTCTAGCCATCTCATCAGCTTTTACAGAATTCAATTCGTATCTGCTAAATTCCCCAAATTTTAATAATAAACTGAGCGGTTTAAAATTTTTGGCAACCCAATGAAAAAAGCGAATAGCTTCACGGTTTTCTATTTCCCTTTGAGGGGTTATTTTAACGGTGCTGCAAAGAGGAGAGATCCACCACATCTCGCCAATCATCTCTTCAACACTCTTATTATCATTAATCATTTTGGGAGGATTTTGACTCAGTTGGGTGATCCTCCGATCCATTTCTTCCTGAGATACTTCAGAGAAGCTTTTCCAGCTGAAAAATTGGCCGTCACTTAGTTCAAGGGCGTTGTCGGATTCAGAAGTTGGAATGGGCCTCATTTGTTGAAACTCTTCAATTGGTGGGTGATCATTTTCTGAAGGAATATATAAAACGTTTGCTGCATCATTAATATTTCTTCGGTTTAGAAGATGAGCGGGATTGATTCCGATTAATTTCCCGGGAAATGAGTTTGCTAATCCGAGGTGAATGTCAAAAATCACATAATTTGTGACTTCGGGATTTTTATATAACCAGAAAGCAATTTTCCGTGCTGTCCCTTCAAATGCTGATTCAAACAGCAAACCTTCTTGATCAACGCTATCCGGTATTTTTTCAATGATGATTTCAGAAAATACATGACCATGAAACATACTTAGGAACTCTTCTCTGTTCAAGTGCTTTGTACACTCGTCATAAATAACAAGATGAATTCTTACTTGCACATTTTGCACAATACGAATTAGCCTTTTTAAATTATCTCTAGCTCCATTTTGCAGGCACTTAGCATAGGTACAGGTTCTGCTGTCATGTAAATACTTTTCATCTGCTAACATCCCATCGAGATTTAGAAAAATGGCCTGAGCTTGGTGTCCGCTATTATAATTAGCTGCACTCAAAGAAGAGCTTATAGAACTCATATATCTTCCTTATATTTTATTGACTAAATTAAAACGTTTAATAATGAATACATTATAAACAATCAGCAAGTTTTAATTTTAGGGTAGAAAATACCCTAAAATTTAAAGTTACGATTTCTATACAATATATCTTTGTTTATTAATTTTAATTTATGTCAAAAGATAGGAGAAATTTATGAGTTCAATAGGTTCATCTAACAATTATGGCCCAAGTGTACCGGCTGATTTAGCACATCCAGCCTCTTCAAATCCACCGGGCGGACCACAAATAGAGAGTACAATATATAAAGATGATTCGGAAGCAGTAACAGGACTTCGGTCATTTTATCTATCAAATCATTCCCAAATTGGAAAAAGGCAGTCGTTTAGATTCGAAAATTCGACAGTAAAATATGCGGCACATATCATGGCTGTAATATCAATGTACTACCAACAAAGGACTGCCCTTGAACTGTCCATGGACGAGGGAAAAGAAACAGACTTCACTCGATTAAAGAATTTTGCAAAGCAACTCTATTCTGATGAAACACCCATTGCCAGACTACAAGTCGGTTTCTGTCTGACAGCCAGCGGGGGAAAAATGATAAATTGTTCGGAGCAATTTATTCCACCTCAACAGAGAGGAATGTCAAGCAACCTATTCGGTTTCGGTAGTGGAATTTCGTTTTCTTCAATCTCGAACAGTTCTCCTTACTTTACCACCAAGAATAAAACCTCAACGACAGAGCGTTTGATCTTACGTTCTATACCAAGCCAAACAACCCGCACAATAAGCGGTGAAACATTTGAATCCCATTACCGCATCGGGGATGATCACATTTCCCTGAAAGCAACCGGATGCACTTTTAAAGGCGAAGTACAAGTTCAAGATGACATTACTTTAACCGATGTGACAGCCACTAATGGGGAAATCCGGTCAGAGAACAGCTCCATTACTGCAAAAAATTCGGCATTGAAAAGGCTGCAGTCACCAAAAGGAACAATCATATGGTCAAATGAAACAGCCCAACCACAGGCCGGTAGGATTGATGCTGCAGGTCTAATTACATTAACCGGAGTGAATGCAAGATATGTCGATAGCAAAAAGGGAACAATTTACGCAACAAACTCACAACTGAGAAATTGTTCCTCTGTTGGATCTATTCAACTTACCAACACGAAAGCCGAGTCTGTCGTTCTGATTGTGCCTAAAGCCCCCAAATGTGTGATCACTTTGGACAATGCAGAGATAGATGAATTGACGATTAAGGAGTTACCCGAAACGCAAGAAGACGCCATGCAAGATGGACACTCTGTCACCGGCTATCCCCCTTCATTCAATTATCCTAACGGTGCATTGCGTGGACATCTTTCGAGAGATGCATCCGGAAGAATAGAAGGTAAACCTTATCAGTTGGTGAATGGCGAATACAAGCCCGGAATCCATCTGATTATTCGCGGTACCGGGAAAATCGGAAAAGTGAATTTCATTAATTGCACGGCACAGTCTAAAGCTATTGATGAAACCATCATTTGTCCTTCTCAAACCGACTAAGGATTACTGGGCGGCGCAGCCGCTTTTGGAGTGCGCCGGCTCCGCCGGCGCTTTGTTATTACACACACTTATGCAACGCAAAACGTGTCGTAGGATATGCTGTAATGATCTCCTGCAACAATTATATGCTCGTAAATCTTGGTAATAACAAAGCGCCGGCGGAGCCGGCGCACTCCAAAAGCACCTCCGGTGCTCATTTTTTCACAGCCTCAGAGCACCGCAACTCCAAGGCTTCGCAAGCGGCAATTCTCTATATATGAAAAGGGTCTGACCCTATTCATTTAACCTAAAAAAGGCAATTGCAGATGGCCAAGAATGTCAAGATTTTGATTCACAATCCCTTACACAAGGGGTTGACATTCCCAAACGGTGAAGGCAACCCCTAGTGTAAGGGATTGTGGATCAAAAGATTGGCGTTATTGGCCGTCTTGAACTGCCGTTTTTAGGTTTAAGGTACAATTTCTTTAACCAGCCTGGGAAGCTGTTCGATAAGATATAACGGAAGGGAAAGCACGTTGTGCTGTAAAGAAAGGGGCAACTCAGAAATCCGCACACCAAGCGGTAGTTTTCTTTCCGAAAGAAAAATCTTTAGTGATTGAAGTTTGCCGGTCGCTCCCGCTTTTACTTCTATAGGAATGATGCGTGAATCGATAGCGACTAAAAAATCCACTTCAGCACTGCTGCTTTTTTCCTCTCTCTTCCAGGAAAAAAGGCCATTCATTTCATCTTTTTGCAAATAAGCAAGAAGCTCTTGTCCCACAAACTGTTCTGCCAATTGCCCATCGTTAATAAGCATCAGGTCTTCTTTAAAAAGAAGCTCCAGACCAAGATTACACGCCCGTTTTACAAGTCCTATATCCAGAAAAAGAAATTTGCACTTTTTTTCATTTGCATGTGAAATGAAAGGTAGCCCGGCGCCTGAAGTTGCATAGACTAAAATAATCAGCCCGGCATCACATAGTTTTCTCAGGGCATTTTTTAGAGTAACGGTTGATGTATCTGGATCTAAAGTTTTATACTTTAACCATTTGCCTACGAGCCCTGGAGCTTTTGAAAAAATGGTCTGTAAATGCTCGTGAGGTGTCCGTCCTGCATACTTTCCGAAATCGTTTCTAAATGTTGTGAGCAATGATGTTTGAATTTCCTGGCAATGCAAAAGGCTTTTTGAGAGCAAAAATTCTGAAACTACAGCCGGCATACCCCCAAGGGCAAAATACTCTCGTACAAGTGTAAGGAGACGTTTATGAACCACCTCTTCTATAACATCTGCCGGATGAACTGAAGTAAGGTAGGCTCTTAACTTTTCGTTACCGGAGGCTTCCAAATATTCGCTAAAAGAAAGAGGCCTAAGATACATAAACTGTACTCGTCCAACAGGCATCCGAAACTGAGCATCATTAAGCACAAATTCAAGGAGAGACCCTGCACCTATAATATGTAAGTCAGCCATTTGCTCTTTAAAATAGCGAAGAGCCATTATCGCTTCAGGGCAATCTTGTATTTCATCGAGAAATAAAAGAGTTTTACCCGGTTGAATGCTCCTGCCTGTAACAAGTTCCAGGGTTGCAATAATCTGTTTGGGATGAAGCGTTGTAAAACAGCTTTTGAACTCCGGATATTCTTCAAAATTAATAACTACAAAATTATCAAAATATCTCGTCCCAAACTGTTCAATAACATACGATTTGCCAACCTGTCTTGCACCACGCAACAGTAAGGGCATTCGTCTTGAATTATTCTTCCAAAGCAATAAGTCTTTCTCTATATCTCTCTTCATACCACTAAAAATAACAAGAAGCTATGTTTTTTACAAGGCGTTTTGATGAGGCAGCCTATTTTTATACAAGGTGAAAAACTAAGGGATAGCGAATTCCAACCAAGAAGAATCGGCTTTTATTAAAGAATTAAGGTATTAAATACCCTATTTTTATAAATAAATATATATTAATATTAATCTTAGATAAAAAAATATTAAAAATATTATAATAATCATAGAGATCCTATTAAAAGGAAGGTTACAGTGCGCAACCTAACTGACCAATCTGATATTTTCGATCATTTGAATAAGTCCTTTCAGGCGCAAAATAGCGCCGATGCGGAAGAGTGCATTGTAACAATAAAGGGACAAGTTTCACAATTTCAAGAACAGGTTAAGGTATTAGCAAAAGCTTTATTGAAGGAATCCGAAAAAGAAGCCATTGAGTTAACGGGTAAAAGCAAGAGTGAAGAGTTGGCAGGACGGATCAGTTACCTGGCAGACAACCTTGAAAAGCAGGTTTCTGAAGCGGAAAAGCCGTTAAGACAAAGGGGGCCGCTCAATCAAGAACAATGGAAAGAGCTGCAACATCTGGCAGCCAACATCAAACACCTTTTCGACGATACGGTCAGATTATATAAAAAGGCCGATGCAGTCATTCAACAAGCAACAGGAAAAATATTACAACATCGAACTGCTGCCATAAAACTAGCCTCTGAGGAAGAATGGGAATCGGTCAGGGAAAGCCTGCATCGCACTGTGACAGCAAATCTGCCCAAAGACTTGACTCCCCCGGATTTCACCTCTTCGTCACTCATTGGAAAGAATAATCAGCCTCCGCATCAACTTTCAAAACAGGAATTTGCCCACATTCATGGGGACGTTTTCATTTCTGAGACGGGATTGGAAGGAGCTGTTGATTCAGAGATGGTGGGTCTTTTACAACACTTTCTCAAAAAAGGGGTGGCCGAAAACCATTGGCGGGATAGGCCGGCGTTGGGATCATTATCGACCCTGATCGACAATAGCCTTCCAATGATAGAGAGCCGCGACCGGGCAATTAAGACTTCTAAAGAAGGTAACCCGATACCCAAAGAACTTGAAAAAGAGTTTAATGAGGCCATCAACAAACTTGGAGCAGGACAAAGCCTTTTATTTGGAGGCGGGTGGGCGGGAGAGCCGGGCCATGCCATTTATCTAAGGCTGACGCGGCTTGACAATGGCAATTTCACCCTGAGAATTTACAATAAGGGAGCAGGCTTAGAATATCATCCCGGAGCTGAAATAGACGGAAAGGACAAATACCACCCATTTGTTGATTTAGTGAATATTCCATCCCATGAGATTAATTACACATCGTTTATGCTGCCTATGGTGCAAATGAAAGTCCGACGCGATACGCTAGAAGGAGCTCCTGCAAGATATAGTGCAAAGGACTTTTATGATTCCTTCTTATCGATGTTTGATGGACAAAAAGTCAGCTATCCCAAAGATTTAGATCACTACACTGTTCCACACCATTCGGGCATATGTTCATGGGCCGGACTCGAAGCTGTCATTGAAGATTATATGAACCCCGCTGAAAGCAGCAGGTTAATCTATGAAATTAAACTTAGTTCGTTAGTGGATTTCTTTGAATCCCACGCCACAAAACTGGAAAGCGATGAAGAGCTTCGTCTGCTGATCAAACAGGGTGTTCAGCAGTTTGCACGTGAATGTCTTGACCATTTTCACCGACAAATTATTTCACAGGAAGAACTCAAACAAGTATACGCTACCGTGAGTGAAATTTCGGCACAGATTGAAAAGGGGGAAAAAAGTGATCATGCCCTACGCTACATGGAAGCCCCGCAAGCGGAACTCTCGGGAATTCCGGTTGCACCACTAAGCACAAATCCGGTAGAAATTCCACCTCCCCTTTCGAGCCGTGTGAAATTCGACTTCCGACCCGTTGCATCAACCCACTATCTAAAACCCCCATTTGCAGTCATCGATCCTGCCCGACTGCCGCAGTTATTAAGTGAAAGCGTCAAATACTGCGACCGGCTTTATGAAAGTAGAGATTTTGCTGCGCTAGGATCATGGATTACTCAGGTTCTGGAACAGCTGCCGGTGCCTAAATCCGGTGAAAGGGATATATGGAATGACCTGACGCCTGATGAGAGAGAATATTGTATGGTCGCCATCTCATCTATGAGCGAACATCTCCTTAGTGCGAGGACTGAGCTGCCGCTTGATAAACATCAACGAATGGAAGATATTGTCAATGTATTCTCTGCGCTGACAGTCCTCCACAAACTGGCTATTCTTAACAACGACCCGGAGGGGCTACAAACCTGGTCGATGCCCTGGAATGAATTTAGCCATTTTTTTGGCATACAAAAAGATTTTCTCTATTCCTGGTTATTCTATGCCAGAAGCTGCTGGGATGGAGGCGTTAAGGTTTTTGGAGATTGCAATCTGTATGATGTTAATTACTCAAAACGGATTAAACTCATTTATGATTACACAAGAGATTTTCCTGACGAAAAAGAATCGTTTCGACCGTGTCCGGTAATCTATCATCAAGCACGACATCAAGCACGAGAAGAGA
This sequence comes from Chlamydiota bacterium, assembly GCA_013287815.1. GTDB lineage: Bacteria > Chlamydiota > Chlamydiia > Chlamydiales > Parachlamydiaceae > JABDDC01. The sequence continues at coordinate 14,941 of JABDDC010000026.1, read as the reverse complement.
AACAGACAGACATCCATTACGTTTATGAATACCTGAAGAAACCGGAGAATCTGGAAAAGTTCTATCGACGCTATAAAGAGGCAGATTTTCCAAGGGAAATCGACAGGGTAGCCGTTGCATCTTGTGATCTGGAGGGAGAGATCATGCCCCCCACCTTCTGTGCACTCAAAAAGCAGTCTCTCCTCGCACAATACATTCTGAAAGGGGACATCTATACTCTTAAATCAGGCAGACATCCCCTCTTTTTAAGCCCGTCAAGACTCCAGGAAGAATCGAGCAGACAAATCAATCTAAACAATAAAGAAAACTGGTACGGTCTAAGTTCCTATGAGAATAAAATAAAAAACCCGTCATTCAATGGACAAACAGTAAACAATGCATCTCGTACCGAGTTTTACCACTCTTACCAGGACCTCAAGGATGAGGACCTGCAAAAGATTTTAGCTTTGGGCAATGGGTGGGACTGGGATGAAGGGTGGATACAGAGTGTTCCGCTTGAAAAGGAAGGTTTTAAACGATTACGCGATAGTGAAATACGGGAATTGCTGCTTTTGCGTTCAAAAAGTGACACCAACGCCGGAGAGCTTCATTGGGAATTACAGGTAAAAAATGCAGTTTCCCGGTTTCAGGGACATCTTTCTAAATTGAAAGATCCGGAATTTCAGGCTTTTGCAAAAATCGTGTTATTTGAAAACAATTACATCTCACAATACCTTCAGAAGGTGCCCGAATTTGCGGAAAAACTATTAGGATTTGCTCTTCAGGGTTACCATACATTTCTCGATGAGGGAGACTATAAGACCTGTGCCTATTTCGTCGGATTGTTAAGGATGTTCAGCGAAGAGATTGTTAGAACTTCCAACGAAGACATTCCTGCATCCTTTCGTACTGTGATGATGGAAGCGTTGAATAAATCCCCTGACCCGAGATCGTTGCTGCGTAGCCTGATGGATTTAGCTATAGCCCACAAAGAGCCTGAAGCATTAGCCGTTGCATCGGCTCAGTATATTGCGACCTTTTTGCATGACAATCGACCATTAAATGGCGACGATGCGGCAGACTTATTAAAAGCAGCCTGTAAATTCACCCAATTTCCTTCCAAAGAAATCAAAGACAGCTTTCTTTTGCATCAGGTTAAGAACACGTTGTTTCGAAGAACCGATGAATTAAGATCTCTGGCAAGCAATGAAGTATTGAATAAAGTCACCGCCTATCTTACAAATGACTCAAACTTCCAAGCGATGGAGTGGGATACTTCAAAACTTCCTATTTGCATCAGCGCTGACGGACGATACACCATCAATATTTCAGACGGAAAATTTTATGAAAAAGGAAAAATCTATTCTGAGCTACCCTCCAAGATCATCACCCACTCCGAATATCAAGCGCTATTTGGCGGCAAAACGATTGATGCCGTTCAGGAAAGTCCCAACTGCTTTATCTCAAGGGATGGTTCCACAAGATTTTTCCTCGATGACAATCGTGTAGTCATTCAGCGAAAGATGAAAGGAGATTGGTGCCAGCTCATTCCGAAAAACGAACTTTCGGAAAGTCTCAAAAATGGGCTGGGAAGCAAGGCACTTTACGAATTTCATTCAGCATGGATCTCCTGCGACGATCAGCCTGATATATCCCAAATCCTGTTTATTGATACAACACAGGGGTGGGAACCAGCTTTCACCGCACATTTATCATCATCAGAACCCCCGGCAGTAGAAAGCATCAAAAAAGGGAATCTCTCTCTGATAGATATCTATAAAGGTCGCGATAGGGCCTTTGACTTTTTATCACGGATAGAAGAACTCCACTACATTAATATCTGGGAGAAAAATAATGAACCGGCTGAAATTGAGTTGCCCCGCCTTGGACTGAACTTTAAAGTCAAAAATGAGGAGGGAGTGCAGCGTGCGTATTGCAATGAGTTTCCCGGATATTACATTGCTTTACACCAAAGCATACGAGAACTGACAGGATTTTCCGAATACCTTGTCCTTGAAAATGGAAAAGGGCAAAAGCAAGTGATTATCCCGAATCAGGAAATCACAGTGCTCAAAAAAGGCTCTTTGACAGCTAACTTTGCATTAAAGAAAGAATATCCACCTCCCCAACAAAAAACAGAACGGAGCTATTTTTCCTATGGTTTGGATAGTTTGACAGGAAGGATCGCCTCTCAAGATCCCTCTTCAAACATGTTTCTAGGAATGCTATTCCTGGCGCAGAAGTCGTATGAAAGGGCGCAAGGATGCTTCAGGCAGTCAGCAAGGACGGTAGATGAATTTTCCGTTCAGGAAAAACAACTTTTCAATCAGCTCAAACAGCTTTACAAAAACAGCTCTGACGGAGCTCCCAAAGCTTCTGCAGCCTACCTGGCCGCTCAAGGAATCTACTTTCAGAACCTTACTGAATTTGGCGCTGAAACTGTTTATAGGAGAAGTGGGCGTGATGCTTCTATGGAAGAACTCAAAAATGAATATCTTAATTATCTGACATTGGAAGATCATGCGGCTACGCTCAAACTGCGTCCGGAAGAAGAAATTGCCCTTCTTAATAACCTTTGTGCCTATTCTGCAGATGAGCGGCTGGCTAATAGGCTGGCCATGCTCAAGGATCCCCTGCGAGCCAACGAAGTGCCCACACGGGTAAGGACATCAGGATGGCAAAGCGAATATACGACCGACCTCACTGACTCTCTATCCGATAGTGAAAAGGCAATCAGACGGGCTATCGCCTCCCCTATGCCCGACTTTGCTATAGAGAAATATTCCTTTTTCCGTCCGGGCACCGATTTTTCAAAACACTTTCGCCTCTTTTACACTTGGGCTCAGGTGCCGGACCATCCGCAAAAACCATTGCTTAGACAGATCCTTTCACTGCTGAAGCAGTATACCAATGCAGATGCAAACCTTCGCCTCTTTTTACTTAATGTATTGAATGAACCGGAAAAATTTCCATCTTTTGAAAAATTCTTCGGAGAAGATGAAGAAGAGGATTTTAACCTATGGGAAGAACCTGTGGCAAGATGGCCTTCAGTGGTGGAGAAAGCTATAGAAACGGAGAAAAGCAAAACAAGGCCCGGCGCTGCAGGAAAGAGCGAAAGCAGCCCTGAGGTACTACGGACATTAGAAATTAAAGAAGAACGAAGGTCTCCCCTCGAACCGCTCATGTTGCGCGATCCAATACGATTGACTTTGATCAAAAATCCCCAATCACTTTTTCAAATCATTCCTAAACCTCAAAGAGAAGAAACCCTGGCTGAATTGGTTAACGTCCTGGATGAGAACGATAAAGAATCGGCAGCCCTTATTCAAGACATCAGAGAATACGCTCAAAGAGGTGAATTAGCTGCATCATTCAGGCTTCAACCATCCAAAATGAAGCTCTTGAAGGCGCAGCTGGCCATTCAAAAAAGTCAAATGTTCAAACAATCATTCCGCGAAGAAACTGAACTTCTGGCTTTAGCTAATAAACTTCCGGCTGAAATGCAAAAGGTCTTGAAAATGGGTATGGAGCATGCAGGAACAATCCGCACCCCTGCGACAATGCAGCAACTGCTATTAGCTTTCCTGAGGCAAAGGCCCGGCGATTTTGCAGATATCAACTCTATTCTTTCTCCATCGGAAATCGCTGCCATCAATCAGGGCATTGCCGCATACCTTGAACATGCAACGCTGCGGCAGCAAGCTGCCCGGGCATTAGATATCCTGGAACAAATCGAAAAGTTGGGCGAGGTTCCACCGGATGACCCTGACTACTTAAATTTATCCAGGCGCCTTTTAGATGAAATTTCGGCAAAACGGAATTATTCAGCGCAAGACCACCCCGAATACCTCATCTTCGAACATCTTGGCAACGTACGCCTCCGCAAGGACCAGGTCTATAATCTGGAAAAAATGATGCGCAAAGACAACGGACCCGCCCCTAATGTTATCTTGCAAATGATCATGGGAGCAGGCAAAAGCAAAATACTCTTGCCTATTCTGGCATTGAAAAAAGCCGACGGCCACAGACTTCCTATCGTAGTCGTGCCGGAAGCGCTTTACAAAGCAACCACTCAGAATATGCTAGCCCAGTCCGGGGATATCTTTGAACAATATACTCAGGTCCTCCACTTTGACAGAAATACTGAATTTACAGTCGATAAACTCCAAAGCATTCTGAAGAAGATGAACGATGTCAGGAAAAAGCAAAATTACCTGATGATGACTCCAAAAAGCCTACATTGCCTATATTTGAAATACCGCGAGGCTTTGTATCTGCAAGCACATGGAGCCGAACACGACACCACCCTTGAGAAGAAAATCAATTTATTGCAAGACATACTCACGTTAATCAAAGACGAAGGAGATGCTATCTGGGACGAGGCCGACGAGATTTTAAATGTGAAACTCGAAGTTAATTTTACAGTAGGTAAGCCCGAACCACTCCGTCATGAAAGGCGGGCCCTGGTCGCCGAGTTCTTTCGTACTTTAGCGAGATCTCCTTTGTTTTTCAAGGCGCCCACATTGACCGAAGAAGAGTATAACAAAGATTGGAAGCAGGAGATCCTCAACAGTTTCATCAATAAAATTGAAAACAACACTAAATTTCCCTTACATGAATTTATTAAAAATATAGGCGATAATAAAGAGTTGCTGTTGGGATACTTATTGAATAAAGGCGATGCACAAAGTAAAAGATGGATGGATGCGCAACCGGAACTGATAAGTGATCTTTGCTCCATCCTGAAAAAAGAGCTCACAATCGCGAGGCGCACCCTCAGCAAACACTGTGATGTCGATTACGGTTTTTCTGATGATCCAAAAAAACGGGTGGCTGTCCCCTTTATGGACAACACCTACCCAAACAAAACATCTGATTATGAAGATCCCTATGAGCTGGCCCATTACACTATCCAAACCTATCTTCTAAAAGGGGTGCCTGTACATATTTTGACTAGTTACGTCAAGGAATTACAAAAGAAAGCATTTGAAGAGCTGCAAAATGACCGCTCGCTCCAGCTACACGAAACAGCAGGCTACAAACAATTCAGCCACGTTTTCGGCGAACCAAAAAATTCATCCGATTTCTTTCATTTAAGACACCATACCCAATTTGAACACCTTGCTAAAGCGATAAATCAAGACCCAGAAAGGATTATCAGCTTCGTGGAAGATGTTGTCCTGCCCGATATCACCATTCCTCCGCGAAAAATGAGCTCCAACCCCCAATCCTTGTTCGATATGTTTGCTACTGTTCAAGGATTCACCGCCACACCCAACGAAGAGATCTTTCCAGGCAAACTTAAATTGATCTCCCAACCAGGCACGGATGGAAAAACAATTTCTATCCTCTGGGAAAAGAGCCGCCTACCGGAAAATACACTTCTATTAAAAGAAACAACTTTCCCATCCGTCGTTAATACCATCATTCAGGCAAAAGGAGGGATTCAAGCTTTCTTCTCTTCCTTCCGTGCCATTATCGACACCGGATTCCTCTTCAAAGGGATTGAAAATGAGAATGTCGCAAGGGAAATTCTCAAACAAATCGAAAGAGTCGGTCCAGACTCTATTTTAAAAGGGGTCACATTCTTTAAAGGAGACGAACTTCACGTCCTTGAAACCGGCAAGTCCCATTCGATCCCATACTCGCAATGCCGTCTCGCCAAAGAGCAGTTATTTACTTATTACGATCAAAGGCATTCAAGAGGTAGCGATATTCCATTAACCGCCTTTTCCAAAGCAATCATGACCATCAGCAATGACCTAACGCTCCCTGACTTCATCCAGGGAGCCGGAAGACCAAGAGAGCTCGACAAGGGACAGAGCATAGACTTCGTAGTAACGCCGGAAGCAGCTGAGGCAATCAGAACACAGTCCGGATTACATTCTGATAAGATCTCCCTAATAGATAGTTACAAACTGATCATCAGCAATAACAAAGCCAAAAAGGAAGACCACCTTCTCTCGGCAGTTAAGCAGATCATCCGCAATGTAGCCGAAAGGGAAATTATGTCCTTGCTTAGAACCGGAAAGTTAACCATCCCGGAACGCAATAAACTTCTGATCGAAGTCGAGTCATTGCTTGCTCCTTCCATTGAAGACCGTCCCTACAGCACCTTTGGAAAACCGGAGAAAATTGAAGGGAAAGCTCTTGTCATAAGCGTCCTTATCGAGAATATTTCGAAATCGGCAGCTGCTGCCCTGACAGCAATAGGAATCCCTTTAGAAGAGACCCAAAAGCGCCTTTCAAAAGCTATGAACGATGAAATTGCAGAGAAATTTCCTCTACTGCCTGATGAAATCCCTTCGTTGGCATCCCGGGAAATGGACAACCAGATTGAAGTGGAAAAAGAACAGCAAAAAGAACAGGAAACCCTAAAGGAACAAGAAATCAAATCTCAAAGCAGCAGTGGAAGCCCAAACTCATCGATGTATTTACATTGGCAATGGCTTCCTCTTGAAAAAGTGGATTTGCAGCCTTGCAGACAGTTGCCGAAAGAAGAGATAGAATCGATCCAAAAAAATACTGATAGGTATTCCAAGGCCAGGCGTAATGGCGACGCTCTTTGGGCTTATTCAACTGCAGCCTCTAAATCTAACATGCAGCCTCCTATCTTAGAATTTAATGATCTCCTTCATAATCATCCTGTCCTAAATTATTGCAAAGGGCTCTTCGATCCTGAACTGCGCGCTTCATATAACTTTTGTCCTCTTCTGGAAAAGAATTCGGCCGATCCCGCCATCACCTTCCCTGTTAAAAATCTGCTGGTTTCTCAAGACCCGGACAATACTGAAAATGTGGGTGCCATTCTCATCAGTCAAAAAGATGTCTGTTTCTTTTCAGACTACCTGAAACGAGAAAGGTTTAACGTTGACAAAATCCCGGAGGCTGAAAAAATAACCATTCACGCTGTAAACGAGAGGGTAAAGAATAAACAAATCCCTCAAAACCCCTTTCTCAAAGTCATCCTAAAAGATGGAAGTGTTGTTCAAGGCCATTTCACCGAATTGATTAGTGAAAAAGAATCACTACGTCTTGGGGAACGTCATATATCTGATTATCTCTGTATGCGCGATCTCGAAGGTAAGATGATGGAAATCGATGTATTTGATTATAAGTCGTTGTATTTGATTTACACACCCCAAGAGATGCCTCAAGATGTAAAAAATCCTGTACTAGGCCTCTACGACCTCAATTTGGGATTGATACAGAGCGGAGCAAAAAAACTCTCCGACAAGGATTTGAACAACAACCCTAAAATTGCCGGACTGATTGTCCAAGCAAAATTCCTAAGCGGTGAACTGATCTACACTGCCAAAGAAAAGAAAATCCTCCGGGAATGGCTCAAAGATAAAAACCTCGCCATGGTCGAAACGTTCTTTGTCAAACACATCCTCAAAAACTCGCCGGATAAACAATCGCTCTATCCACAATCCGCCCTGGCTGCTATCCTGCGATCCGTTAAAGGATCGTAAAATGATCTAATTTAGAGTTTTGCATCACCCATATATTTATTGTGAAGTCCTTCAGACAATATCCTAGTGATGTAACCCTTTTTGAAACTTCCTCCGACATTATCGGGAAGCTCCTGGATGACTGTTGTGTAGTCAAATTCCAAATTTTCCTTAATTACTTGTTCTAAAGATATTTCACTAACTTTAGTGAAAGGATATGCTCCCATAATGATGTCACAAAAGACATCAAACTTGTCCGTTCTATCATCGTATTTGGTTGTCATATCTCTCAATTTATAGTAGAGACCTTTTTTATTTGGCACAGGCAATACTGTTTTTGCATTGATTGCGCATTGACCGTCTTGATGTCCAAAACAGCGCTTAACTAGAAGAACATCAGGATGTCCACTGTGAATTTTGAAGTCTTGGTTGATAAGATAAGTATAAAGATCAGTATTGGTTGGAGTAAATTTTACGAATATATGATCATAAACTTTTTCTTTTCCGAAGAGTTGAGAGAAAATTTCAGTTGCGATCGGATGGGAGTATTCCTTATTAACTCCTTTGCTCGTTAAATCGACATGGCAATTATTAAATGGATCCTTTGAAATACACTTTTTAAAGATGTTGGAAAATGAATCTTGTGTGGTAATAGTGGCAGACATTACCATGCGTGATGTGGTTACAAACAGTGATGATGACACCGAACTTAATGAGGAACTCATATATATATATTCTCCTATTATTGATAATTTATCAAAATTATATATCACTGGAGATAAAATATTGAGGGTAGAATATACCCTGTTTTCTGTTTTGTGAGAGTGATAAAATAATATTCATAAATAAAAAAACTAAAAAGGAGATTTTCGTGTTTTCAATTTTTTCATCACTTTTAAATTCATTCAATCCACCAATACAAAGTGGTTGTACAGCCACCTTCACGCGTACTGATGTTGAACCTAATTATGTACCTGAATATTATATTGAACATTTCCCACTTTCCGGAGCAAGTGGATATGTCAATATCGGCCCTCTAATATGCGATCCAAAGTTGTCCTATAGTTCTTATGACGAGATAGTCGGAATATTAAAAAAGATGGAGCCAAAAAAAGTCCTTCAAAATGCCAGATTGTCTTACACGGTATATCAACAAGCCATTGCACCGGCAGGGAATCCTTTTCCATCATTTAATTCTACAAGTATTACACAGGAAAATGTGAGCGTGGAAAAATTTTCAAAACTGGTACAGTGCTGCAATCCTAAAAACGGCCATTCTTTGAAAAACATAGAACAATGCTGGAGCAAGTTATAATAACTGCTAGCCCGGGTTTGCGCTGCGCCTACACCCTGGGCGTGTTTAAAGGAGAAAGAAGAAAGGAGATGGGAGAGTTGCTTGCGAAGCCTTGGAGTACGGTGCTCTGAGGCTGTGAAAAAATGAGCACCGGAGGTGCTTTTGGAGTGCGCCGGCTCCGCCGGCGCTTTGTTATTACCAAGATTTACGAGCATATAATTGTTGCAGAAGATCATTACAGCATATCCTAGACACGTTTTATGTTGCATAAGTGTGTGTAATAACAAAGCGCCGGCGGAGCCGGCGCACTCCAAAAGCGGCTGCGCCGCCCTATTTTTTCACAGCCTCAAAGCACCGCACTCCAAGGCTTCGCAAGCGGCAATTCTCTATATATAAAGCGCTAGATATCTAAATAGGATTTCAGTTGCCTTAACTTTTGGATGAGCTCAGATTTGGAGTAACAGTCGAGTTTGTCTTTGATCCTCTCAACATGATGCTCCACTGTGCGCTTTGATATGAAAAGCTCGTCAGCAATCTGCGGAGCAGAATTTCCATCGAGCAAAAGTTCGATGACCTCAGATTCACGCTCAGTAAATGGATTTTCGACTTTGACCTTCATTTTTCCTAAAACCATTTGACGCAGATTGGGAACAGATGTTTTGGCTGCCTCGAAGAACGAAGGGCCGATTAATGAGGCGACATCTACAAAATTCTCCTGAAGAATCTCTGTCTTGATCTCCTTCTTGTATTCCCGGATGAAAATATCGAGCAAAGGAAGTTCGTTCAACAGGGCCATATGCTGAATGGGATCATTGGTCTTTAAACCGAATCCAAACCATTCCATACCGGTAGAGGTTTTGTAATTAATCTGCAAGCCGAGGTTTATATTGAAATCTTTGCTCGCCACCTGAACAAATTTATCCAAGGATTTATTCTGAATAGTCTGAGTGAATATAATGCCTTTAAACTTGTCCATGTTGTGATAAAAATATGAGAGATAGGATAACCATTCGGGATATGAAAATAAACATTCATGCCATCCCGCATTGAGCCCGATGGCTGAAAAATGGCCAGAATCAGTCAGGACAGTATGATAAAAATGACTTATTCCGAGATGGTCAACCAACGGCGCGCAAAATCTCGCCAATTTGTCCCCCACCTTCCTCGAAATGTTATTATTCATATCAGCTAAGGATGTCATACTTTTCTACGCCCCTCGGATAATTGGTGATAGAAACTTAGAGCATATTTATAGATTCGCGAAATTGTCGACGGCAAACTATCAATTGTGATAGTGGTCACAACAGGTTTATGGTCAGAACAATTGCTATCCAAAGTAAAATCAAAACCTTCTAAAACAGTCGCCGGACTATATTTTACGGAGGCTCTTGAGACAAAAAGTGATGCAACGGCTGAGCAGACGCGCTGCACTGCTGAAGGCTTAGCAACAAAAATAAAATCGATTTTTCTTTTCTGATAATTGGGATCATAGCCATTAATATTGGTAATATCATTGGGCTCCAGCACCTCAAATCCTTGACTCTTGATGAAATCAAATTGTCCGGGCTGATTTTGCGGGTTATTATTCATATCACCCGCGATAACCTTGATCGACCTTCTTTTCAGATTATTAAAAGCTTCCTTGATGTAAGTTTCACCGTATTTAATTTGGTCTAAATCTCTTTTGCCATATTGTCTATCCGTTTGATCCGGGTGATAAAGCTGAAAACCCCAGGAGTGTATTGAAGAAAATGTCATTTCCAAATTCAAGTTTTTGATTTTGGCAATCACAGCCGCGATCTCCTGGCCTAAAATAGGCCCATCCTTGCCACTTTTACTTGGGATGGAAACATTGGTTACTTGGGGTTCAAATAGACTTTCTCTAAGAGCAACAGCGTTGCTAAATTTGCTCCCCTTCTCATAATGGTAGATTTTGAAACCCTTTTCTTCCAAGGTTTTGATAAAAGTACGACTTACTCTGACGACTTCTTGCAAGGCAATGACATCGCATTGGTTAGACAACTTTTCAGCAACGGAAGTTTCAATTTTATGCATTATTTTAAAATGAGCAAATTCCTTAATTACTTTTCTCCTTTCAGGATCTTTCAATTGTTCTTCTGTATGGTCCTTTTCCGTCTCTGCCACAGCATTTTTAACCCTTCTTTCAAATCGCTTATATTGCTCATCGTCATTGGAAAGCATCGTGCTGTAATCAGAAAAACCCTGGCCGACATTAAAAGTTCCAAACCTAATGTTATAAGACATGTTAACCCCCGTTAAAAATTTAAATTTAATTTTATCATAATTTTGTATATTTTACAAATAATTTATTAATAATTTATTAATATGCGATAATTATTAATTAAATATATTATATACAACGCAAAAGTTTTAATAATAGGGTATAAAATACCCTATTAATTGAGTGAATGCCTCAAAAAGGGACAAATGGGACGAATAGGACATATGGGACATATGGGACATATGGGACGTATGTGACTTCTGTCTCTAAGGGCTGAAGCCCATCACAGTGCTAGCCTGGGGTGTAGTCCGCTAATAATCCAATGTAAAATTGTGGATGGCATCGGTTCCACGATTATATACGAAATTGAAAAGGTCGCTTACCTCTTTTTCTAAACTGCGAAGATTTTGTTTTAGGGTTTTTAACTGCCTTTGGACCATACTTTCCGAGCAAACTTCACGAGCTGCTAAGGCAGCAAAAAAGAGCCCTCCTACATACTCGCAGACTTTGGATATTTTCTCCTGTGACTTGAGCGAAATTTGATTATTGTCAGAGGCGCATTTATTCCAGGACCAGATAGCCGCGTAGACAGTTTTTTTTGCAATAAATGATCCTGCAAGACCAATTGAAGTGACATAAGCCAGACTGACAAGATGATTGGTTGGATTTAACATCATATTTCTCCTAAATTGTTTTCGTTAATTTATAAAAAACTTTTTCGAGCTCCATTGAGCGTCTAAATACCTCCTGCACTACTGTCTCTCCAGTCGATTGGATAAATTCTGCGGCGGTTTGTCTTGGCGTGTAGACGATTAGAGCTTTTTCGTATTTCGATGCGTGTTCATCAGATGCAACTGCTCTTTCTGCCACTGTTTCTTTGGTAATTCCGGCAGCCCATAGCAATTGAAAAAACTCGAACATCATTTTTCTCTCTTTGGATGTTAGAGGATTGTCTTTATAATCGTCGTATAATGTTTTACCGTGAGTGTCGGGAAGACCTATGGAAACGCGTCCTAAAAGAAACGCAAAATTACGCAACATTCTTTTTTCGTAGCAGCATCGAATCAGGGATTTCCCTGTTTGCGGATGTTGCCAATTGACTAATTTTTTGTCATGCAATAAAACATTAACGATATGAAGTTCTTTCCCATCCTCAAGCGCATTTAGAATGATCTCGTCGATGATCTTATGCAAATCGAATATCTTGGGATACTTTTCGATAATTTTTAATGGAGTTACAAAGTCTTTAATATCATCCTTATCTCCCCAAGTTACGTATGGATTTTTTACAGTATAATAGGCTTTCTGGATTTTATCTTTATCAAGCGGATCGCTATTTTCATCTGCTTCCTGCAGGATCATGATCGCCAGTAAAGTGGCCTTTGAAGCGCTCCAGGCACAGTTACCAACCTTTTGTTCGATTTCCAGCCAAGCGAGAATTTCCAGATCAAGCTCGTGATCGATGGTTTCATGAAAATATACTGAGCCGATTTCCCTGTCTATATTATATTTACTATTATTGAAGAGGGTGGTCATCGCAGCCTTGCGTAGTGCTTGATCGGGATTTTTAATATGATAAAACTGAAGCCCCCTTCGTGTACCTGTGCCCGTATCTATTTTAACTAATACCCGATCCTTAAAAACGCAATTCGCTCTGTGTCCGCTCCAACTACTGTGAACGATGGTGCAGTGTTTAAAAGACCTTTCAAAAGCGGTTTCAGGTTCGCTATGAGCAAATTCAAATGCTTCTTCAATCTGCAATACTCTCGAGGGCAAAAAAGCATTGCATTCGTAAGACTTTGAAGCGACTTTCATCGAGTCAATAATTTGATCGGATAGTAAATTAAATCTCCCTTTATCGAAGCCTTCAAACACTCCTTTAAGAGAAAGCCTATGACCAAAAATGATACACCGCTCGATATCGTCGGTAAATCCATTATCTTTTCCGGCAATTTTATCAATCAGTGTTTGACCTAATACTGTTGCACATCGTCTCGCACGTGCTAATGGGGTCGTAGAGATATTCTGAAAATTGAAATTTATATCCCGAACTTCATCTAACAAAAAATCGAGAATTTCTTTTCTGCACATTTCTATAGCGTATTCAATCCATGAAACGCCATTTTTACCGACATGATTTTTAACTTCCGGAGGTACCATGGCCCAGAACTTTTTAAACACGTCAATTTCTGCGTCTACGCAAATCAGAAACTCTATAACGGCCACCTGCTCTTCTTCATTTACTGTATTCCAAAGCTCTGTAAAGATAGGACTTTCATTTACAAAGCTTATATAGAGAACTCTCGCCTTATTTGGTGAGTCAGGAAAGAAAAAACGGACAATTTCATAATTGAGGAATGTACAGCCCAAAATAATTGCAGCCAAGCCATTTATCTCGCGGTCAACTTGATTTTGATCGAAATCTTTATAGCCTGTTTCTAACAATTTCTTGCAAACATCCAACTGTCCCAGGGCGGCAGCTCGCTGAAGAGGATTGTAAGCTTCCCAATTAGTTGGGAGGGCTCTTTTATAATTCTTTATCAGGCAAGCTATTTTTTCTTCAAATTCCTTGCGGTCTTGATCGATTGCGGGATCAATGCCTGCATAAGGGATGCTATTACTTGAAATGCTTAAAGACGACATAATACAATAACCTATTTAATTATTATTAATTGGCATTATATCATTCTTTATAACTTAATATTAGGGTAGAAAATACCCTAATTTTAAATATCAAATGATGTTATATTTTGATGTTATATTTTTATTGATATTATATTAAATATAGTATATAATATTTGAAAACAAGGTGGATTATGTCTGAATACGATGAAATGGCCCTCAATTTTAGCGGTAAACACAATAAAAAATTGAAGAGTCTTTATTCCCCATTAGAACAGACTTTTGGGATCAACTATTTCTTTTATTTACATGTTTCTCACGATCGAAAAATGAGTGTTCTTGCGAGCAATACAGAACTGGTTCAACACTATTTTGACGAGAAAATGCATATGGTCTATCCATTTCTATTGAATACTCAGGATGTCAAGACTGGAATGTATGTTTACGATTCAGTCCCCGGCGAAGATTTTCAGGATACCTTGAATTGTTTAGAAAAAAAATATCAGGTTAAACATACCTGCATTTTAGCACGACAAGATCAGCAAGGCTACCATCTTTATGGATTTACTGTTCCACCTGCTCTAAAAGGAAACACATCATTGATTATAAATGAAGCAACATTATTGAAGAAATTCATATTTCATTTTGAAAATGAAATGCAAGAAACCATTTTAGACATGAAAGATCAGGCCATTGACCTCACAGAGTTTGACAAGGAAACATCCAAAAACAGAGCGGCCTTTAAATTGCCTGAGATCTATTTAGGCCAATCACAAAGATTGAATTACCTTAAAAAATTAGACGACTTTTATTCGGACAATCTCAAATTCACATCCCGTGAAGTCGACATCATCAAACTGTTCCTGGAAGGCAAGTCTGCCAGGGAAATTTCGGAACAGATCCATCTATCTTCCAGGACCGTTGAGCACTACGTCGAAGGGCTGAAAGACAAGTTGTGCGCCTACACGAAATCGGAGCTGTTTGAAGCACTCAATGAAATGAAACAATTAAACATATTCTAAAGAGGAATTATAGACTATGTCTTCATATAACGAAATGATACTCAAGCATAGTGGAAAACACCTCAAAAGATTAAATAAATTTTGCGCCCCATTAGAGCAAGCTTTTGGAAGTAATTACTTCTGTTATCTATTCATTTCGAATCAACGGGCCTTGAATTTTATCGGCACGAATATTGAACTCATGCAACATCATTTTGACGAAAAAATGGAAACTGTCCACCCCTTCTTCTTAAAGACAGATGAAATTAAATCGGGACTATACCTCTATGACTATGTTCAGAACGATGAATTTCAATCGGCAATGCACAATTTAGAAAAAAAATATAAT
>JABDDC010000025.1:21057-24303 GCA_013287815.1 Chlamydiota bacterium | reverse complement strand
CCTATCATTTGGTTGAATCCGTCCGTACTGAAAAGGGGCCGAGACAGCGTATTCTTCTTTTTATGTAGACATCTTACAGCAATAGCAGCTGTTAAAAGAGCTCTTCAAGAGGAAATAGAACAAGCTGCTGTTAACGTGCAGGATTGCCCCCAAATTGCTTTTAAACCTATTGAAGCACAATTTGGAGCAGCTCCAAGGAAATTTCAAGTTGAACTGATTCAAGTACCTGAATTTCCGATAGAAGTATTTCCAGAAAAAATAAGTAATTACTTGTCTTTAGTTTCAGCGCAATATTCCCAGATTTCTGATTATGCAGCAACGTGCTTCATTGGAGCAATAGCAGGCATAATTGGTAGATCTATACATCTTAAAATGCGTCCTACCGATTCATGGCAAGAACCAGCAAATTGCTGGTGTATTCTCGTCGGACCTCCATCAGCTAAAAAAAGTCCAATTATGCGAAGAATCTTTAATTTATTTACCCCCTTTGAAAATAAGGCTGCAGAAGAATTTTTCGTGGCTAACAAAGCTTATCAATTAAAAAAGAAGACTGTAGAGAAAAATAAAGAAAACTTTGATGAAATGGCACCGATACGTAGAAGATATATCACCGATGATGTGACAACACCAAAGTTGCGAGAACTAATGAGTGGAAATCCAAGAGGTATAATTCTTCGCAATGATGAATTAAAAGGTCAGCTTGAACGATTAGATAAAATGGGCAATGAAGGGGATCGTTCTTTTATGATGAGCTGTTGGTCCGGATTAGAAAGCTATTCAGAAGATCGGATGTGTGAAGGAAGAAGACTCCAAAATATTTCACGTTACGAAACCACGATAGAACGAAATTTTTACAGGTCTTTCAAAGAGCTTAGAGAGATAAAATCAATAAGGCAAATAGCTGAACAAAAGAAAAATGATCCTTTTGGATTTGGGTTCGTTTAGTAAAATTACATAAAACAATAAAAAAGGTTGTGGGCTTAATTCATTGATTTTCTTGAGCTTACGGTTGTCTGTGTAAAAGGGTCTTTTTTTTCTAGTAACATAATCATCCAAGCCATTATGCTCCTGATGAAATAACGAAAAGGAGATACACTTCACTGATCATTATGAACTTTTCATCCCAGGATTACGTCTTTGGGTTTCTTTAGGGTGCAGCATTGAAGAAAAATTCAATCTACAACCCATCGACATCGATATCAAAGTTGTCATTTTAAATGAGCCTTTCGGCTGTCAATCAGATCAATTATCGCATGTTTTGTGTTACAAAACGATTGTGGAGTTAATCACTGAAACTCTACAAAATCGATCTTTTAATCTTATAGAATTCATAGCAGCACTTTTATTTAATACCATTGCCAATCATTTGAGCCAACAGGGTCAGCAAGACGCTATCCTTGAGGTAGTCATCGCAAAACCTAATCACCCTGTAATGAATGTTCATGGGGCTATGACGTTCAAGTATTGTAGGAGGTTATCGCAAAAGTCTTTATAGGAATAGGATCTAATTTAGGAAATCGTTTTGATAACATAAGAAAAGCTCTGCGTCTTATTGCGCAACAAGCAATAAGCGAAATGCGTGTATCTGTGATTTTTGAAACAAAAGCTATTGTACCTGTGGGTTCACCTGAAACGTGGAATTTACCTTATTTCAATCTCGTTATTCTAGGAAAAACAACTCTTTCACCTGATGCTTTGCTAATCAGTCTTAAAAAAATTGAAAATGAGCTAGGAAGAGATCTAAATGCTCTTCGTTGGGCGCCACGAATTATTGATCTAGATATTTTAGCATGGGATCAACAAGTCATATCTTATGAAGGATTGACAATTCCTCATCAAGAACTCATGCATCGACCTTTTTTGATTGCTTTAATGGCCTCATTGGAATCTGAGTGGCGTTATCCCGTACCAGGCTTTGCTTATAGTCATCTCTCTCTTAATGAAATTCTTCACTGCCATATTAAACCCGATAATCGCCTCATAAAATGCCTTTTACCATTTCCTCAAATGGTCGGTATTGTCAATGTGACCCCAGATTCATTTTCTGATGGAGGGTGTTATTTCAACGCAAAAACAGCAATAGAAAGAATTCAAGAGCTCATACTTCAAGGAGCCTCTGTGATAGACATAGGGGCGCAATCTACACGTCCTAATGCACAGTGCACTTCATCAGCTGAAGAATGGGAGCGCTTAGAGCCCATTTTTGATTTCCTAGCACATGAATTTATTTCACGACCATCTAAGCCTTATATTAGTCTGGATAGTTATAACTCTGAGGTGATCCAAAAAGCTCTCCAATATTATCCCATTGATTGGATTAATGATGTTCAAGGAAATGAGGATCATGATTTTCTTAATTTAATCTCCAAAACAAAATGTAAAATCGTTATTAACCATTCTTTGGGGATCCCTCCTTCAAAAGAAAATATCTTGCCCTTTGACGTTAACCCTATCCAACTTATTTATGACTGGGCTCGTAGTAAAATCGAACGATTCAGTTTATATGGTATTTCGAAGGATAGAATCATTGTCGATCCAGGTATAGGTTTTGGTAAGTCAATGCTTCACTCATTTTCTTTATTGCGTGACGTAGGATGCTTGAAAAAATTAGGATGTGAAATCCTAGTGGGGCATTCAAGAAAGTCATTTTTAAACCTAATCTCTACGCAATCCTCTTCAGAACGTGATCATGAAACTATTGGAATTTCTTATCATCTTTGTAAACAAGGAGTTGATTATCTGAGGGTGCACAACATTGAAGCTCATCAACGATCTCTTTCAGCGTTAGCTACATTTGAGGGATTATATGAATCTTAAAAAAATCTATGGAATTATTGCCTGTGACCCTAAAGGTACAATGGGAAAAGAAGGAAAATTACCGTGGCATTGTCCTGAAGATTTAGAGCATTTTTCAAACACAACTCATAACAATATCATTGTTATGGGACATCGAACATTTTTGTCTCTGCCAAAGTCCTATTTTAAGCAGCGAATTGGAATTGTATTTTGCAGGCAAAAACATCCAACGAATGAGAATTCTAACGTCATCTTTATAGATTCTTTAGATGCATTTATGGCTCTCGAATACATGCCAAAGGATAAAGATTATTATGTTATTGGGGGCGCAGAAATTTGCAAGTTATTCTTAAAGAACAATCTCATTAAGGAATTAATTTTAACACAATTCAACAAGTCGTATGAAGGCGATGTTTTTTTTCCTCTCTTAATGATTCGCACATGGCATTG
>JABDDC010000025.1:10680-21047 GCA_013287815.1 Chlamydiota bacterium | reverse complement strand
AATCTGATGCTTTTACTATTTATCGTTATTTCAACCCCCTATAGGTGACTCGATGCAGATAAGAACTCTCAAAACACATCCAATTACTACTAAAGATTCTTTGTTGGACATTATTGATACCTACATTCCCGCTTTGCAAGAAAAGGAAATATTGGTCATTACATCAAAGATAATTAGCCTTTGCGAAGGTCGTGTAGTCGCCAAAAATCTAGGCATTTCTAAAGAAGAGCTAATTCGACAGTCAGCCGATGCTTATTTAGATATAGAAAGTGAGTTTAGTGTGCATGGCATCCAGTTAACAATCAAAAATAATATTCTAATTCCTTCAGCAGGGATCGATGAATCAAATGGAGATGGCATGTATATCTTGTATCCAGAAAATACCCAAGAATCCGCAACTAAAATTTGGGAACACATTCGCAGCCGCGATAAGATTAAAGCACTAGGCGTTTTAATCACTGACAGTCACACGACTCCAATGCGACGTGGCGTTATTGGGATTGGTTTGGGGTGGTGTGGTTTTAAGCCCCTCTATAGCTACATCGGAAAGCCTGATTGCTTTGATGTTCCTCTACGTGTCACCATGGTTAATATTCTTGATGCACTGGCTGTGTCATCAGTATTTTGCATGGGTGAAGGTAATGAGCAAACTCCCTTTTCTATCATCTCAGATGCACCTAAAATTGAATTTCAAAAAGATCCTCCGACTATTGAAGAAATAAATGAGTTGTCAATTCCTATGACGGAAGATTTGTATGCTCCTTTATTGAAAAATGGACAGTGGATCTTTAAGAAGAATAATGAATTAAATCTAACCCTAAGGAGCTTACATGAACATTAAGAACATTTCTTGGATTGATCAGTTGGAACAGCTGATTCAACAAAAACATATGCTTACCCATCCTTTTTATCAAGCTTGGACATGTGGCAAATTAACTCATACTCAGTTGCAAGAGTATGCTAAAGAGTATTATCATCATGTCAAAGCTTTCCCTACTTACATTTCTGCTTTACATAGTCGATGTGAGGATCAGAAAATCAGAAGATGTCTTTTAAATAATTTGATAGATGAAGAAGCGGGTCATCCCAATCACCCAGATCTTTGGAGATCATTTAGCTTAGCTCTTGGTGTTAGTCAAGATGAGATAGATACGCATAAGCCGCGAAACCAAACTAGTAACTTAATTAATACGTTTAAAGACAGTTGCTGTTCTCTTCCGTTAGCTGCTGGAATAGCAGTTCTTTATTGCTATGAAAGTCAAATCCCTTCCATCTGTAAAACAAAAATTGAAGGTCTAAAGAAATGGTATGGGGTAAAAAACTCTGAAGATTATCGTTATTTTTCTGTACATGAAACTGCAGATGTTGAGCACTCATTGGCAGAAAGGGTGCTATTAATGGATTTGGTTGGACCTGAAGAAGAAGAGGTCGTATTAAGAGCAGCAGGAAAAGCACTTAGTTCTCTAGAGGCCTTCTTAAGTTCTTTCTAAGATTAAGTTTCTATTTTTCATATCGAGCAACTTTAAAGGAGGTATGCCATTCAAAAAGTATCATATTATTAGCACAGCTTTTTGCGTTATAGTTATTATTAGTAATATTATTTCTGCAAAAATGGTATTACTTCCTTTTTTTCAAAATTTTAGCGTTCCTGCCGGACTGTTGACATACCCTATTACATTCTTTTTGAGCGATCTTGTCACTGAAGTTTACGGATCGATAAGAGCAAAAAAAATGGTTTATCTAGCATTTGGAATGAGCATATTAAGTTTTTTTATCATAAAAATTGCTCTTTTAGTTCCAAGTCCGTCTATAGAAAATCATAGACAATTCCAAGAAATATTTGGACTAAGTGGAACCATTCTTTTCGCTTCTTTAACTGCTTATATTGTTTCTCAAACTCTAGATATTCAAATATACTATGATCACAAAATCCAGTTGGATTTTTAAAAACAACCTCTAACCACATCCTGAGATATATTCATGGATGAAAATGAAACTGTGATGGCTTTCTGAAGCCATTTTCTACGCAGCCTTCTTTTCCTTCTTGGTAGATTTTATAAAAATTTTATGAAAATTAGGGTCTTTTGAGATTTTCTTAAGTGCCGCAGGGAGCTTCTCTCGGTCTTGAGGCTGTTTTATTCTTTCCTGAAAATGCGCTTTGTCCAGCTCCGCGAAACGTCCTGCTAGGTTTGGCTGCCCGTTGAGGATAATATCCATGTACTCTGGACATTCGAGATTCTTCATCATCGGTGTCTCAGCAATCATTGCGCAAACTGTACGACTTAGAGTTCCCATTCCTGTTCTTTTATATTCCAAGCGTTGAAATTCCCTGAATAATCGTTCCATGAGATTCGATGTTCTCTGGGGATACACGTGTACTACTTCGCCATTTGGCAATCGAACTTCAACAGGTTTTGCAAAAAGCATCTTCCAGTATTTTCGAATCTGATTAATCATTTTTTTATAATCCTTGTCTGTCTGCTTCTTTATCGTATCTGATTCAATAAAAGCCTTGAGTTGTTTCTCCATCATAGTCATATTGCATTCTTCCCCATCATCATTGAGTCCTTTTCCACCCTCTGCCGGCGCAATTTTCATGATCGCGCGAAGGCGATCAAAATCCTCTACCTTCTTTTCCATGGCGACCATGTTCTTCTTTAGATCGGAATCCTCCAGAATGTTGGCAAGTAACATTTTTAACTCCAATAATTCCTTCGAATCATGAGGACACTCTCTGAGGCTGTCATATACTTTTTTCATTCTTTGTAAATAGACAAGATCGGATCGATCAAACGGAAATCCGTAACCATTTAACTCCTGTTCGTAGGCAAGAATCCACAGCGTTTTACAGTATGCCTTAACGGGTTCTGGCAATGAGTGAAAGGCAGAACGGTACTCTGCTTCACTGTAAGTGAGGTAGGCAGCCAGCTTTGGATTTGCCTCTATACTTTCTTTGCACTGCATTAGAAACTTCTTTAACAGCTTTGTGATGTCGTATTGCTTTAAAGTCCCTTGCAGTTTTGTGTTCTCATACTCCAGAAAATTTTTTCCGACCGATCTTAGGAAATGGAAATGGCAAATGAGCAGTTGCACTTCGGGGAACACTTCCTTAAAGGCCGCCAAATTTGATGCAAGCATATCGCAGATACCCGCTAGAGGATTACCATATTTTTCTTTGAGTTCCCTCAAAAAGGCAGCTGCGGTTTCTGTTGATTCTGTGGGTAACTTAGCGCTCCCCAGAACCACCTGTACTTTGTTTGCGATCTCTTCTGCTACAGCACACATCAAATGTGCAGCGCCATCACCGGGGTGCATGGCATCAAAATAAAGAAAGAACCCGCCACCCCTACGCAGGAAGTGTTTAATTTCAGGTTGCTTATCCTTTTGAGCCTCTACCATGTAATTGACGAATTTCCTGGCAAGAATAGCGATCTCGCTTTCGCAAATAGTGAGGTTGTGTTGTTGTTGGAGAATGGTCTTAATTTCCTGAGCCGTGCGCGATTCTCGCCAAACAGCGTACCCTATATATTCGACAACGTCGTACCCAAAATTTGAACATCTGGGCAAAAAATGATCCAATCCTGCATACCGATAAGTCTTTTGGCATTCCTCCAATGGGCAAATCTTCTCGGTTTCGTGTACATTGAAAGGCCCGATGTGCATGCTGCGCACTTCTCGCATTTTCGTCTTTCTCACATTCAACTTGGGATGCGATTCGCAAGAGCATTCTGATTCTTCAGGCTCTATATGGATGGTAGGTATTTTTGGAAAGGTTGTTTTTGGGTGAAATTGCCGACCAGCCTGCTCACGACATAGCTTCAAAAATTGAATCGCAATTAATCCAGAGTTTTTTTTACCAGATTGTTTTCCTCGAAAACCTGCTCTACCTGCTCATGAGTGATCAACGATCCTCTTTTGGCGAGACGTTTCACCACTTCATCAATTTCAGGTTGCACAGGAAATGACCGAATCGTTTCTACCAGAATCTCACCCACGATCCAATCGGGTAATCTCTTTCGGTCACCCACTTTTGTGCGTTTTTCGATCTGCCGCTTACTAACGGTTGGATCTGAGCTGACGTATAGGTGACGCTTAACTGGCTTTGTGCGTGCTATTTTTTTTGTGTTCAACAAGGTGCGTAAGGCGTCCTGAACACGTGTTCTGCAGTATGTCTCCAACTCTGAATTAGTTTTCCCTGATTCAGATGCTGTGATGACATGAGTCAGCGTATTGACAAGCGTTCCATGAACCGAAAAACCAATCTCTCCGAAATGACAGAACCCATCGGAATCAAACTGAACGATCTCTGGGAGTGTATAGTATTTGCCGTTGTGGGTATAGCTTGTAAGATGGTGCAAGTCTCGCAAATATCGAAAAGCTGTGGCGTGGGATGTCGTGCCAATGACTTTATAAATTTGTTTCATATCCAATACTCGCTGCTTCATGAATATGGTCCTCAGTTTATCTAGAGTGTCTTTTTTGCTCATAGCCATTCTCCTAAATGATATTGTACGCACTAATTAGTGCTATTTTAGTGAGTACTATCTCATTTATGCACAAAAAAAACCAGTGTTTTTAATCTCAAGGATGAGATGACACTGGGCGACTATTGTTTTAGGGTAATTTAGAAATGATACAGTGCGTACTTCAATAAAACATATACTCAATTGAAAATTAAGATGTTAAGGAATTCCCCAACCGTATTTTGCGATCATAGCAAATATATGCAATCATTAAATCTCGGACTGGAGAACCATATCTATGGTTGCGAAATAATGGATCTACACTTATTGCTCAGCTAATCGATACAACAATTGTCAATATTATTCATTTATATTTGGGAGCTGGTATGGAAATGCAGCCAGTTCTTTTTATCATATTCTTTTCCTATACTTATAAGTGCATATTAAGTATTGCTATGACACCTTTGTTCTACTTTATGGTTTCTAGGTTTAGATATCGACCTTCTCTTTCGAAATGATTTAAGGATCAATTCAAAATGGGGATAAAAATTTCGAGAGATCATATTTATAATCCAGATGGTGCAATGGCGGTGCAACGACTAACCTATTGCACCATCAAAAACCAATAAAATCCAGTAGCATTTTAGCCATAAATGCCTTATCATCTTGCTCATAGCGGTTGGATGGTATTGGGTTGTATGGCGGACCGGCTCCCTCATAACCCGTCAGTCTGTCGCTAAAATCTCTTTTATTATATCCGCAAAAATCATATCGTCAGATGCTTTAGAGTGTCATCACTTTGAGTGGTCATTCTTTGACTCATTCATGAATTTAGTACCTTTGGACCAACTGAGGACCAAATAGGGACGACAACGAGCATCACATGACGATAGACCAATCAAACGAAGCTTCAACAGCTGACCCAACATATACCATCAAAAGTAGGGTCATTGATATGAAGCAGTTAGATGCATTAAAGAAGAAGCTCCCCAAAGGAATTGATTTAAGGATTAGTTCAAGTAATGTGGTGACATTCCGAGTAAGATTCAGAAAACGAGGATATCCTGGGGAATCTAAAACCTTTTCTGATCTTAAGTTAGCAAAGAAGTGGTTGATTGAACAACAGCGTAATGCTGATATGGGGATTTACCTACCTCATTTAAAGACATCAAAGCGAACCTTGGCTGAAGCAGTTGATCGTTACCTTGAAACAGTCCTTCCTTGCAAGCCAGGCAATGCAGACAACACCACAAGACATTTGAATTGGTGGAAGAAGCAGCTAGGCGAGTTTGCTCTTTCGGCCATTCGGCCCCAAATGATTGCTGAGAAGCGCGATGAGTTAAGTAAAGGAATAGTCCGAGGGAACCAGCTGCGTAACCCCGCAACGGTAGTGCGTTATCTCTCGCACCTCTCTCATCTCTTTACTATTGCTTGTAAGGAATGGGAATGGGTGTCGGAAAACCCAGTAAGAAAGGTGTCTAAGCCTTCTGTAAGTCCTGGTAGGATCAGGTATCTGGAAAAAAATGAAATCAAGACGCTACTTGATTGCACCAAGCAGAGTAAAAGCAAAGATTTACATGCTGTGGTGGTTATTGCGCTTGGTACAGGCATGCGGCTAAGCGAAATCATGAATCTTCGTTGGGAGCAAGTAGACATAGTTAATGAAGTAATTAAGCTATCTACCTCTAAAAATGGCGATCCCCGTTTTATCCCACTGAAGGGGTTTGTTCTTAACACTGTTAAGTCAAAGGCTGACCCAAGAGGCATCAAAGCTAAGGATTTACTTTTCCCCTCACCATATGATGTCAAAAAACCAACAGACATTCGCTCGGCATGGGAGACGGCCATCAAGAAGAGCGGGATTCAAAACTTTAGATTCCATGACCTGCGGCATACAACAGCTTCTCATTTAGCCATGAGTGGAAAAGGACTGCATGATATCGCATCATTATTAGGCCATAAAGATTTGCAAGTAACCCGAAGATACGCCCACTTATCCAATGCACATAAAGCAAAAATGGTGAGTGAGCTTAACACAACATTGTTTGAGGAGGCATCAGAAGATGGAGTTTGAAGATCTAGAAGAATTGCAAGAATGTGACTATAAATATTGGATGAAGCATGATTTATTAACAATCGTTCAGATTAGCTTCATTGCCTGCGGAAATAAGCCTTTATCTGATTATAGAATTTTTTTTCAGCACCAAGATTATTATCCAAAGCAAAATAAAATCTATAGTCTGCTTCTAAGCGGTCTTGAAGCCAATAAAATTAAGGCTACTAATCAAGATGATGTATCAGCAAAGGCTCCTCCTCTTGAATGGCTTACCTATCTAAAAACCAAAGACTGTTCTCTACCTTTCTACTTGAATGACGTCCTTTTCGATGTGTTCCTATCAAGTACGCCTGAAAATCAAGATGTACCTGCTAAACGCCCTAAAGATTCTTATCAGAATAAAGAAATAAGAGGAGATGAACCAGTCTTAAAGGCAGTAATTCGTACTTTACTAGATCTATACCCTGAGTTGCCTAAGGCAGAATTGATTGAGCTACGCCCCATAAGCCATTATGCAAATGGCGGAGCACATGCGCCTGAATCGTTAATGCAAATGATCTCTGACATGGAAGGAGGAAATCGAAAGCCAGGTCGTACTTCTACTAGTAAACTAGAAGATATCAAAAAAAATATTCCAGAGATTTGGAAGAATAAATCAAAGAAATCCTAAAGAGATACCGTTCACAATATATCTAAGAAACCCCTGATAATACCTTTCTCCACAGGAAAGGTGTTTCAGTGCACTCAGGAGCTATTATGGAATGGATTCTTATAGTTTATTGAAATTAATTTATCGCACAAAGCGGTAAGCGAAATTCAATAACTTTAAGGAGAAGTACCATGCAAGAAAAGAAACCAAGACGATTGATTCCTCTAACAAAGTGGAATCAGTTTCATTTATGGCCTACGATTGGAGGCCTTCGCCACCTTGTGGCCTTTGCCCAACAAAAGAATTTTGAACAAGTCCTTGTTCGCGCCAATGGGCGCGTCTTAATCGATGAAGAAGCCTTTTTTGAATGGGTCAATGCCTCAAAAAATGGAGGTAATCATGTTTAAGAAACATCATCTGATTGATGTACAACAGCTCAAGTTTAGCATCGATATCAAATCATTTTATGAAAATGAGTTAGGAATAACTGTAAAAACTCATTCAACAAAACCCTGGAGCCTTGCAGGGTTATGTCCTTTTCATGCGGACAAACAAAGCGGAAGCTTCTATGTCAACCTCAATACAGGTGCTTATAAATGCTTTTCTTGTGGTATTGGCGGAGGCGATGTGATCGACTTTCTTCGGAAGAAGCATCAACTTTCATTTAAAGAGGCGATTTCTCAGCTGTCTCATGCATGGAGGGGATCATGTTAGATTTGAATCTACCTTCTGTGATTTCAAGGACCAATTTAGAATATGCTTGGCACTATCAAGATCAAGAGGGACAGCCTCTCTTGATCTCATGTCGCTATAAATGTCCTAAAAAGAAAAAACGCTTTCTTCCCTATCACATAAATGAAGCAAGAATTTGGAAAATTGGGGCGGGTAAACAACCTTACCCGCTTTTTGGCCTAAACTTGTTTCGATATTATGGTACGTCAAATGTCGTTTATATAGCCGAAGGAGAAAAAGCCGCAGCAGCTCTTCAGTATCTTGATTTTCTGGGCGTAACTTCACCTTTTGGAGCAGACAGTTGTGCAAAAACTGACTGGTCACCACTTAAGGCATATCAGCAATTTGTCATCTTGCCTGATCACGATGCTTCAGGTCAGAAATATACAGAAGAAGTCGCAAAGACTTTGCTTCTAATGAATTCTGAGGCATCTATATCGGTATGTTCACTCCCAGACTTACCGGAGGGAGGCGATATTGTTGATTGGTTAAAAAGCCAAGAAGAGCTAGCAGATTGGGATGGATTTGAACCAATTCAGCCTGAAGTGGCTGAATACCTGAAAGTGAGGTTGTTAAAGCTTGTAGAGCAGCATAAGCAAACATATCAAAGTATTTTTCCAGAAGTTCAAAATCAAGAGTTTGAGCCAGAATCATCCGAAAATTGTTTGTCTCAAGTACCTGCATTTCCCTCTGATGCATGGCCTCCTGTTATTTGGGAATGGTGCCAAGAATGCGCAGCAAGTATGCGCATTCCACCAGACTTTTGTTGTGCTACACTGATTGTGGTCCTAGCTTCTTTAATTGGCAGAAAACGACAAATTAGGCCTGAGAAAAATAACTCTAAGTGGGTTATTACGCCTAATTTATGGGGTCTTATTGTGGGAAGGTCAGGTCTTTTAAAAACCCCTGCAATGAAACAAGTGCTTTCTGGCTTAGATGAGCTCATTCAAATTGTGATGAAAAAGCATCAACAAGCTATGCAGGAGTATGAGGCACAAAAGGAAAATGCTAAAGTCAATAAGCTTCCTTTACCTCCGACTCCAACGCTTAAAAGATATAAGACCGAAGATCCCACTATTGAGGCTCTCGGTCCAATTTTAAGGGATAATCCACAAGGAATTCTTCTTTTTCGGGATGAGCTGCAAGGATGGCTCAAAAGCATGAATAAGAAAGGACAGGAAAATGCACGAGCCTTCTATCTTGAAACATGGAATGCAAGCGCAAACTTTACTAGTGACCGAATCGGCAGAGGTGTGATCCACATTCCCTCCATGTGCCTGAGTGTTTTTGGTGGAATTCAGCCAGGACCCATCGCATCTTATATTTCACGAATGCATTCTGGGGATGATAATGATGATGGTTTTCTTCAAAGATTTCAAGTCATGGTTTGGCCAAAATCAATTCCTTGGATACCGTACATAGGGACTCTCGATGAAGAGATGGAAAGAGATATCAAGAGAATTTATCTTTGGCTCGATCAACTTGCCTTTGATCAACAGGGAGATCCAATAGTCTTGGAATTTTCTGATGAAGCTCAAGTTTTATTTGATGAATGGCAAGCTAAAATTCAGCCTCGCATCCGCTCAGATGAAATGCCTGAATACATGGCCAGTCACTTAAGCAAATATCCAAAGCTCTTGCCATCTATTGCTCTTATCATTGAGATGACTCAGGGGGCTATTAATCAATTGTATCCAAAGTCAGTCTCGGCACAAAGCTTTATGATGGCAAAAAAGTGGTGTGAGTATCTTGAGCCCCATGCATGGAAAATATACCAGTGCGATCAAGTTAGCATTATAGAAAGCGCTAAAAAGCTTATTTGTAAAGTCCAAGAAGGAAAGCTTACTGATGGGTTTACAGTTAGAGAGGTACATCATGGCAAACACTGGGGAGGTTTATCAGATTCCGCTCAAGTTCAAAAAGCGTGTGATTATGCTGAAGGCAGAAAATGGCTAATAAAGAAGCAGCAAATACCGACTGGCGGTAGACAACCCGATCGCTATTATTTAAACCCTAAAGTTCCCTATCCAAATGTTTAGGGAAAGAAGGTTCAAAAGGTGCAAAAGGTCAAGTTGGACTCATAAACTTTCGCACCTTTTGAACCTTGCTTGTCTAAGAGGAAATTCCATCTAAAAGCAGGTGTAATTTTATAAAAAATTTGATATATATAATATATAAAAAGGAGCTTTAAAATATGTGTGCAGCACCAAAAGGTAATCAGTTTGCTATTGGAAATAGTGGTCCCTCGCCTTCTAAATACACACAAGAATTTATAGAACAAGAAGCTGTAGCTTTCATCAACTGGTTTTGCAAGCCAGAAAATATTTATTTCAAACGCTTTGCTCTTGAAAGGGGCTATCCGCCGGATGAGCTTGCCCATTTTGCCAAGAAAAGCGAAGTGTTTAAGCGAGCGTATACGCTTGCAAAACCAGTTGATGAAAGCTACAGCTTCTTGTTCTATAAATTC
>JABDDC010000025.1:0-10670 GCA_013287815.1 Chlamydiota bacterium | reverse complement strand
GTGTAAGATCGTTGAAGGCGCGCTTTTCAACAAACTGAATTCTAACTTTGCGAAATTCGCGATGGCTAATCTTTCTGGCTGGGCAGATAAACAGCAGCTAAGTGGCGATGCTGCTAATCCTCTTGCTTTTCTCATGCAGAAGATTGATGGATCTACCAAGGATCTTGTTCATGATGAGCATTAATGAACAGTTAGCTGAGCAGCTTCTTAATGATCCTTTTTGGAGACTGAACCACCTCTATTGGATCATTGACAAGGCAGGTAATAAGGAGTTGTTTAAGCTCAATTGGGCACAAGAAAAGCTTTATCACGATATGTGGTACTGTAACCTAATTCTTAAAGCCAGGCAGCTTGGCATTAGTACGTTTGTCTGCCTCTTGTTCTTGGATCGGTGTCTATTCAACAGCAACCAACATGCAGGCATCATTGCTCATACAAGAGAAGATGCCGAGATGTTATTCAGACGAGTAAAGTTTGCTTATGATAGTCTTCCTGCCGAGATTAAGGCTTTGCGTATAGCGAACACCGATAATGCCCGCGAGCTTCAGTTGAGTAATGGTTCTACATTAAGAGTGGGTACTTCAATGCGTTCTAGCACGCTCCAATATCTGCACATCAGCGAATTTGGAAAGATTTGTGCTAAATTCCCCGATAAGGCTCGTGAGATCATTACGGGGTCTCTAAATGCTCTTGCTTCAGGTCAATATGTTTTCATTGAATCTACAGCCGAGGGACGGGAAGGATATTTTTATGAGATGTGCCGTGAAGCGCAAGCTGCGAAGGATGCAGGCAAGGAACTATCTAATATGGACTTCCGCTTTCACTTTTTTCCTTGGCATGGACACAAAGCTTATAAAATCTCTTCGGATGCCATAGATTTACCAATCCATATGCAAGGCTACTTTAGTCAGCTAGAATCGGTTTTAGGCTACACAATAGAATCTGATCAAAAAGCTTGGTATATCAAGCGTGCCGAGACTCAGGGCGATGACATGAAACGTGAGTTTCCTAGCACTCCAGAAGAGGCTTTTGAAACCTCCAATGAAGGGCTTTACTATGGTCGGCAGATAGTTGAAGCGCGCCAAAATGGTCGTATACGTCGTGTGTATTATGATGCCAATACGCCAGTACATACCGCTTGGGACTTAGGCTACAATGATTCCACTGCAATCTGGTGGTATCAGGTTTGCGGCCAAGAGATTCACCTACTGGAGTATTATGAGAATAGCGGCCAGCCATTGACTCACTATCTCCAATTGATTAAGAGTAAATCGTATCCTTATGGCAAGCATATAGTGCCTCATGATGCAGCTGTGCATGAATACAGTACAGGTCTATCAAGGATTGAAGTAGCTCGAAATCATGGCATCATCTTCACTATCGCGCCTGATATTGCTCTTATTGATGGAATTGATGCCGTACGCAATACACTTAACCGATGTTGGTTTGACGAAATCAAATGTGCTTCTGGTATTAAGGCTTTAGAGAGCTATAAAAAGGAATGGAATGATCGGCATGGCTGTTGGTCAAGTCGTCCTCTCCATAACTTTGCCAGTCATGGAGCTGATGCTTTTAGGATGCTAGCTGTAGGGACTGGAAGACTCGGAAATAAAGGTTTATCTGCTGAGGAGTGGAGGAATTTAAGAGAACAATATATTGTTAGTTGAATTATAAAATAATTTGTTAATTTTGAAATCGGATAATTAAATTAAAATTTAAAATGTAAATACAATTATTCAAGTTGCTTTAATGGGATTACAATCGTAAAATAGGAGGTCAATTCATGTTAAAATAAGGTAACATAATGAAAAATAAAATCACCTATCTAATACTTGCTTTTATTGTTAATTTCTCTTTTATACAACCAGCTTATTGTCAACTAGTGATGAATGATGTTTGTTGTCCTGAGCATACTATCGAAGCTCCTGCTCCAAACCTTGATTGTAGTGTATGCGATGCATACCGCTACTTTTCTTTGGGGGTAGGTCCCGTTATCTTTATTCCTAATGTTGGTATCGGCTATAGAGAGCGTTATTCTCAATTTGGTTGGGATACAGCCCTTAGTTTTTCGACTATTGGATACGCTCATCAACTGAGCGCTCATTTAGTCGGTCATTATTATCTTAACCCTTTACGAAGAAATTCTGCTTACCTTGGCTTAGGTTTGATGGGAAGTGGAGTTTTCACTAATCACAAAGAAGGCGGGGGCACACTATCGCCAGACTTCGTTTTTGGTAAGGAACTTGAGAGGCAGGGCGACAGTAGGCATTTTATCGAAATGCATGTGGCTATTCCCACAATGTGGATGGGCTCTAAGCATACCCATTCAATGTATTTTCCTCTGATGTATATCAAATATGGAATTGCATTCTAACTCTTATCCTTCCAGAAGAATCTTTCTTTTGGAACTTTGGAAACATGATATGATTATAAAAAGATTAGCAATGCTATCCTGTCTAATATCATTAGTGTGCTTCAGTGGATATGCGTCAGCGACTTTTGAGTTCACAACTAATATGAATATGAAAACTTGCCTAATTCAAGAATGCAAAGACGATACCGCTCGTTTAGCTCCCCAACGAATTAAAACTAGAGTAGTCATTAATCCGAAATCTGGCACCGATAGCAAAAAAAATATGGAGAGATTGATTTCTCAGCTTCTTGATCAATCCGTATTTGATTTTGAAATTTTTTATACGAATGGTCCAAACCATGCGACTGAGTTAAGTAAAGAGGCGGCATTGTTAGGCTATGGTCTTGTGTTAGCAGTTGGTGGAGATGGAACTGTTAATGAAGTGGGAAAAGGATTGATCGGAAGTGATACTGCCATGGGAATAATCCCCTCAGGATCCGGAAATGGATTGGCAAAGCACCTCAATATTTCCTCTGACCCGAAAATAGCAATCCAAATTATCAACCGATTTCAATCGATACCCATCGATACAATCCAGATCAATAATGATCAGTTTATAGGGATTGCTGGAATTGGATTTGATGCCCATATTGCTAGACAATTTGCAATGTGCAAGAAAAGAGGATTTTGGTCTTATGCTACACTTGTTCTCCAGGAATATCCTTATTATTCCCCTCGATTTTTTGAAATGGAGATTGATGGTACATGGGTTAGGAAAGAAGGATTATTGATTAGTTTTGCAAACAGTTCTCAATACGGAAATGATATCAAAATCGCACCCCAAGCTAGCCTGTGCGATGGTTATCTTAATATCATTATCTTAAAAAGCCCGCCCGTTTATGCGCTTCCAGATGTCTTAATGAAATTAAGAAATGGAACCATCACTCACTCCAAATACTACGAATCAATTTGCTGTAAGGAAGTGGTCGTTCACACTAATAAGTTGATCGCACACATTGATGGAGAACCGGTATTTTTTGAAAATGGGATAAGATTAAAAGTTTTACCAAAATCTCTTAAGGTTATCGTTCCATGATAGGCACTTCGGGCAGCATCTCCTTGACAGTAGACCTTAAATTTTTTGTAAAATCCAGTGATGCTTCAGGCACTGATCTCCTTCCCTTTTGAATGTCACTATGCAAGGTGAATACGTAGGTTAATACATGCACAAGATCTATTCGCATCTTGTCTCCTATATTCCCATTTATTTCAAAAGATCTTCCCAAGTCACGACTGATACCATATTTCATGTTGCCGCATTCCCAATCCAGAGGGACTCGTGAAATGTGATAAATCATAGGCACTTTCTTTTTAATCATTTCGTTAACGGTGCTCCCGCCAGGTTTTGAAATGACTGTACAAAGCTCTGGCAAAGACACTAACTCCGCAATACGAGGCGTACCAGGACAAGCATGGATAATCACATGTTCGTTATGCTTATTCTTTGATTCATTAAGACTATTCAATTGAACCATCAGATTGTGATTCATCTTTTGGGTCACATCACCACATAGACAAATCATGCGTATCTTATTTTTTTTATTATTCTTCCCCACAATCCTTTCGATTTCGTCCTCCTTCATACTGAGAAGAAGTTTGGCATAAGTCGTTGCCGCTTGTGCGGTGTTTCCTCCCATCATTACTAGAACAACATTTTCATCTTGATGGATTTGATATTCTTCCCTTAGTTGATTCAGAACGGATTCTTCAAAAATCTCTGAAAATGCATGGCGAGTCGGGTATCCAAAGCAATATTGCAACGAAAACTTAACACTGTGGGGAAGATCTTTACTAAATCCAGGATCCCATGTTTCCTTTGAAAAAGGAACCGTAATTCGGAAACGATTCCAGTCGCTTAGATATTCATCGTCTTTAAAACCATAGCAAAAGGCTGAGATATCAATATCTGTCGTGACCACCAGAAAAGGAACATCAAATTTTTTAGATACTTTAAGCAACATAGGATTAACCAGGGGAACACAAGAAATAATCATATCGGGTTTATTTTTTGCGATGTAATCCATCAACAACTTTTCAACCTTATACCTCTGTAGATAAAGAGTTTTTGGAGCTATCTTCCCTGCAAAATTTAACAATCGATTATGCTCTTTCTTTGCCATCTTGTTATATAGCTCTTCATTGCTCCACTTCGGGTTAATTTCTCTCATAGGATCCAAAGATCTCAAAGGTTCATCATAGATATCAATTACCTGAATTTTGCTTTCGGGTAAGCTTTCTACAATGCCCTGCGTTGCCATTTTATGACCGGCCCCATAATGACAATTAAAAAGGAGAATATTAGGCGCGCGATCAATGCCATCGCGTTTTAGATGGATCTTCTCATCCTTTGGAACGAAAAATCCTTGAGTCTTATCACTTGTATCAGCAGAAAGAATGTTGACGAAAGACAATGATAAAACAAGAATTAAGTAAATTTTTAGTTTTAATATACGCAAAATAAACAACTCCAGTAATTTACACTACACAATAGTATCCTATTTCCTATTTTTATTACATGTCGTAATTTTTACTGCTTCTCTTAAAATAGCATCTCACAAGAATTTAACAGAAAAACCCACTTGATCAAACTGGGTCTTTGTGTTAAACTCTATGAAGGAGAGACTGTCCATGAAAAAGCCCACAAGCCTCAGTGTTATTCATCCGCTTCTTAAACAAGCATCATTCACGGCGGATGAGGTTAAAGAATTTGGTGTTTCTGCTGCCCATCTTGGCTACTACATTAAGAAAGGCCTGATTAGACGTCTAGGACGTGGCATCTATCAAAGTGCTGACTATCAAGGACCGGCTGAAAATTTTCGATGGGAAGATCTTATAGAGGCTGTAAATTCTGTACCTAGTGGGGTCATTTGCCTTATTTCTGCACTGGCTATTTACGATATAACTGAGGAAATTCCGCGAGAGCATTGGATTGCAGTATCTCATACTACCTCCATTTGCAGAGGCGGCAAAGTTAGAATTGTGAGATTCCGCAACATGGAACTTGGTAAAACAGAAGTGGATCTAGGAGGTGTTCAAATTCCTATATTTGATCGGGAACGTACTATTATTGACTCCTTTAGGCTACTAAGCCGAGAAACAGCCATTAAAGCTCTAAAAATAGCCCTATCCCAAAAAGGGACAGTACGACTTGATCTTAAAAAGCTTCAGTCGTATGCAAAAAAACTTAGATTTAACATTGTTCCCTACCTTATCACGGCAACGACATGAATGAACAAGGACTAAAAGATCGTCTTCAAGCTATCTCTAAAGAAAAAGATATTCCCTTCAATGAGTGCTGGAAGAAGCTTCTTCTTGAGCGATTTTTATCTCGATTATCTCGATCGACATGCACTCAACAATTCATTTTTAAAGGAGGATTCCTCCTTGCCTACATCATGGAAATTGGACGAGAGACAACTGATCTCGATTTTTTACTCACAAGCATAAACGCCAGTGAAGGCGAGATAAAGAAGGCTATAGAAGAGATTATCGCAATAGAATCAGAAGATGGATTTTCGTTCAGTTATGAAGGGATAGAGCTTTTAGAGCAGCCACATATGGACTATCCAGGATATCGCGTCAGTTTGAAAGCAACATTTGGCCGCATGAAGGACAAGATTCAGATCGATGTAGGTATAGGAGATGTTGTCACGCCCACCACTCGTGAATTGCATCTCTTTAAATACAGAGGTAAGCCTATGTTTGAAGGTGAGATTTCCTTGGTTGTCTATCCTCCCGAAACAATCTTTGCAGAAAAGCTCGAGACTGTTCTTTCTAAAGGAGCTGCTAATAGCCGCATGAAGGACTATCATGATCTGATTTTGCTAGCACGCGAACCACATATAATTAACGTCAACAAATTGCAGGTATCCATAAAGAATACCTTTAGCAATCGAGGTACCAGCCTAGAGCTTATTGATTTCAAGGAAGATGAGCTCAAGCCCATGGAAAAGCTTTGGGTTGCACATCTCAAAAACTTGAGCAATTCAGGTCAAAAACTAAAGCTTCCAGAGAGTATTCAAGATGTCATTACTGAAATCAACAAAATCCTTAAAAAGATTGTGCCACAATCTTCTAATTTCATAGATTAAAAAATAATTTTAATCGTTGTTGACC
The DNA here is from genome assembly GCA_013287815.1 of Chlamydiota bacterium. Classification (GTDB taxonomy): domain Bacteria; phylum Chlamydiota; class Chlamydiia; order Chlamydiales; family Parachlamydiaceae; genus JABDDC01. Next base: position 4,141 of record JABDDC010000025.1, on the reverse strand, counting down.
ACCTAAACAAGGTTCCTAAGTTAGTTGGACCAACCGTGGACCAAATAGGGACAGCAAACCACATGATATCAGATAAAATTAGAATAGACGCAAAAGCTTTCAGGATGCTATCTTGATTGATGTCAGCTGTTGTGGTAAGCGGTAGTTTGAGGATCGCTGACAGACTCATAACCCGCTGGTCGCTGGTTCAAGTCCAGCTTGCCCCACTTTTTGTAAAACGCGTTCACAACAGTGCTAAAATGGTATCTCCTCGAATGTATTACAGTGTCCTATCGAAACACTTCCACCAACAATTCAACTATGGATGAAGGCCATCGCAGATCAAATGCAAGTGCCTTTGGATTATCTTGCTGCACCCTTTTTAGTTTATATCGGGACAGTGATAGGAAGAATTCGGCAACGTAATTGAAGATATTCTTCTACTGCTGTGCGGAGTGATTTCATAAGGGAAGTAGTCCCGAATTTTGACAGGAATGCTACAAGAACACTGTTACGGGAGATTTATAATGATGAAGTTGATCTTGTTGTTGATGAGAAGAATAAGGTTCTGCGTGTGCGTATGCATCATTTAGCAACACAAGGACACGATAATGCTCTGAGGAAACTATGCGAAGCGCTTACAGCAACGGAGACCGAATATCCTGAATCAGGCCTTAGATTTATGAAAACAGTGGTGTAGTCTAATAAAAAAGGTTAAGACTCACTCACGAAGCTTCTGAGTTGTTTTGCTGGTAAACATGGGTTTGATGATATATTCGCTAAGGGAACCCCGCATCTGAAGAAAGAGAGTTTTTAAATGATACGCCTGATGAAAAAGTTCAAAAAACAAAAAAGCACGGCTGATTAGCCATGCTCTTTTGTTTTTTCGAATTCCGAATTTTTTTTTAGCTCTTAACTTTTAGCCTTTTGTTATTGGTGTTTCCAGGTGACAGTAAAGCTTTCGCCTCCGCCAGTCAAGTTGGAGGGGATTGCCTTGATGGCGTTGTTTTGGGTAACCATGGTTAAAGCGTCAAAGACCCAGTGGGGCGAATTAATTGGTCCGTTTATCCCATTGATGGTGGCGGTGCAATTGCTAAAGGGTATTATACCAAAAGGTGCCAGCGGTAGAACAGATGAGAGATAAGGGGCTTCGACGATCCATTCAGCGGAGCTTCGCTGCGCCGTAACAGATTTTGTATAGAGAGAGGGGACAGTGTAACTGACATTTCTGGTATAGTTGATAATGGAAAGTTTAAACGTATTATTTCCCTGGTAGGTAACTGAAGCGCCAATATGGTCATTGACATTCACAGGGAATCCTATGATTTGATAAGACCCTTGAGGATACATTTCAAACCATGCATAATTTTTTTGTTTGCCATTTGACCAATCATGTTCTGTGCCAAGCTGTTCGACAGTATTGCTTGCATAGCCGTCGATGCCCACCCAAAGGGATGAATAGGTGTTTCCATTGGATGAAGAAAGCGTGGGTACTGTCCAGTTTCCTGCAACTTGAGAAACGGAGCCGGTTGCCGGATGGGCAAGAGAAGTGATCGCAGCATAGCCGCTCCAGTTTGTACTGGTACCTTCGTACAAGGGCTGGTGTGGACGGGTGCTATGGAGAGAACTGTCTCTGGACTTGGGAGAGATTTTACCAGCCTTCCGTTCATAATGTTTGATAGTGCATTCAATTTCTTGAATTCCAGCCTCGCTTGCGAAAGAGAGAGCTGTCAGAAAAATAAAATAGGCAAAGAGAAATTTTTTCATAGTAACCTCCTGTTAAAAAAAAATCATAATTGCAATACGACTAAATTTTTGACAAGAAAATTTAAATAATATGAGAATTTTTTGAGTGGTTGCAGCTTTGCATTGAAATTTTGGCGTCATTATGTTTGAATGATCTTAACAAGGAGGGGGCCAATGTCATACATCAGATCTATTAAAGGAAGCGAGATCCTCGATTCGCGAGGCAATCCTACTGTCAAAGTGGAGATGACGACTGATCAAAATGTGATGGTCTATGCATCAGTCCCTTCCGGAGCATCGACAGGGGAAAATGAAGCGGTCGAGCTGCGCGATGGCGATGAAAAGCGCTACTTTGGCAAAGGAGTGCAAAAGGCTATTGCCAATATCAATGGACCTATCGCTCAGATTCTTCTTGGTGAACATGTCTGCGATCAAGAACGGCTTGACTACATGATGATCGAAGCCGACGGAACTGAAAATAAGAGCCGCTTCGGTGCCAATGCGATACTGGCAGTTTCTCTGGCCTTGGCCCGGGCCGGCGCGGTCACCACTAAACTACCCCTTTATAGATATATTGGAGGATCGCACGCCCACATTCTACCATGCCCCATGATGAATATCATCAATGGCGGAGCCCATTCCGATAATACCCTCGACTTTCAGGAATTCTTGATCCGTCCCTTTGGCGCTCCTAATTTTCGCGAGGCGATCCGCTGGGGAGCCGAAATCTTCCACACCCTCAAAGGATTATTGAAGAAAGCCGGCCATAGTACCTCTGTTGGGGATGAAGGAGGCTTTGCGCCGGCCCTGGAATCGAATGAAGAGGCCCTCGACCTGATCCTTAGCGCCATTGAAAAGGCCGGTTTCAAGCCCGGCGCGCAAGTATCGTTGGCGCTTGATCCGGCGGCTTCTGAATTTTATGATAAAGGTTCTCAACGCTACGTCGAAAAAAAGAAGAAGGCCGGGAAGAAAAACTTTCTCGAGCGGACCTCAGAAGAGCAGGTGGATTATCTTGAACATTTGGTTGAAAACTACCCGATTGATTCCATCGAAGATGGCCTGGCCGAATGGGACTGGGATGGATGGCAGCTGCTCACAAAACGGCTCGGTAACAAAATCCAGCTGATTGGCGACGACATTTTCGTTACCAACCAAAAATTCCTTAAAAAAGGGATCGAGCTGAAAGTAGGCAATGCCATTTTGGTGAAGGTAAACCAAATAGGTACTCTTACTGAAACACTAGAAACAATACGCCTCGCCCAAACCAATAGTTTTGCGACGATAATATCTCATCGCTCCGGTGAAACGGAAGACAGTTTCATCGCCGATATTGCTGTGGCTACCAATGCAGGACAGATTAAAACCGGATCGCTTTGCCGCTCTGAGCGGGTGGCTAAATACAATCGCCTCCTTTCCATCCAGGATGGGCTCGGATCTATCGGTGTTTTTCAGGATAGCAACAAATTTCACAGCAGACCATGACGACTGACTTTACTATCGTCCTTTTCGGCGAAGCCGAGAGGGGTGAATTCAAAACGGCCTACTTCTGCGAAACCCTGACGCAGCTCGACGAGTACCTAGGCAATCCGCCTGCAGAAAGCAGAGGGCTTTACTATGCAGTACAAGCCCTTCTCTTCAAACGGAAACTCATCTATTTCCGCGTTGCCGAAGAAGGATTTAGCATCCAGGACTATCTAACAGGGCTAAAACTGCTGGAGCAGCAAAAGCTCATTCCTCACATTGCTGCCATTTGCACACCGGGCGCTGCCAATCAAGAAATATATAATGCCGTTAAGCCTCTCTGCGACCTTTTCCATTGCATCTTCATCACCAACGAGCCTGACTTCTACGACTATTTAACAAATAGTTAAGTCCAGCTTCCATTATTTTAAGCCTTTTTATAAGATGAGCTTGTATCAGGACGTTTTAAAAAAAGGAGAACGTATGAAAAAAGTCTTATTTATCCTCGCTGCCACCTTGGCGTTTTCATCAACTCAGGCTATTCCCTCAAACCTGGGAGAAAGCTCTAGCCTTTCTCTTCTACTTTCTACTGTTGAGTTTGGCGAGTAGTCTCAGAATTTCGATATAGAGCCAGATTAGGGTGACCATCAAAGCAAAGGCACCATACCATTCCATGTATTTGGGTACTCCAGCGCGAGCTCCTTGTTCGATGAAGTCGAAGTCGATGATAAAGTTCAAGGCAGCGATTCCCACCACAAAGACGCTAAAGAGAATGCTGAACAGGCTGCTGTCATTGATAAATGAGACATTGATCCCAAAGAAACTCAAAATAATGGAAACAAAATATACGACGGCAATGCCGCCAGTGGCTGCGACCACCCCAAGTTTAAAATTATTTGTTACTTTAATCCAGCCTGACTGGTAGACTACCAACATTACCAGTAGCGTTGCTATC
>JABDDC010000024.1 GCA_013287815.1 Chlamydiota bacterium | reverse complement strand
GTGATGCGGCACAAACAACTGAATTTGGTGGGATTTTTTGGTAAAGTGGACTATGTCAATGATTATGATCATAAATCGGCAAGGAAAAAACGATGAATGTTCTAATTGATACTAGCATATGGTCATTAGTTCTACAAAGAAATAAAGCGCTGATTCAAAATGAGGAAATTCGAAAAGTTGTTGAAGACCTTATTGAAGAATTCAGAGTGAAGATGATCGGTCCAATTAGACAGGAAATTCTTTCCGGAATCACTAATAAAGGCCAGTTTCTCAAATTACGCGAGATTTTACAATCATTTGAAGATCTGACGTTGGCTACACCGGATTATGAGCGAGCTGCAGAAATGTTCAATATCTGTCGTAAAAAAGGGATTCAAGGCAATCATGTAGATTTTGTTATTTGTGCTGCTGCAGAACGCTTTCAATTAAGCATTTTTACTCTAGATGCCGATTTTCAAAATTACGCAAAACATCTTCCAATCCGCCTATTCCGGGCATGAATCTACCAGTCCCTTACTGTCTTTGCTGATTGATCAAGTTGTAGAGTTGGCAGCCGGTGGCGGCGGTGACACCAACGTCTCTCAGCCAGGCGGACATGCCATAACCCCAGCGCGTGCGGCTGCTATAGGTATAGAAGATGTCAAGCGGCATTGAGAAGAACACCCCTTTGTCGTGGTAGATATTTCCGTTGATCTTGTCATGGCCATTTGTATAGGTGTACCAGAAACCAATTTGCAGTCCACTGGGAAAATAGCGTGATATCTCTGTTTTAAAACCATAGTCGTTAGCCAGAAATTTACCCAGGCCGAATTTAAAATTCAATCCGGTTTTTTCCCAATCATAATACAAGTTTAGGAAATATTGCGATCCGGTGTATTTATAAAAGTGGGGCGTCAGCCCTTTAAAGCGGCGAATTTTATTAGTGAAGCCTAAGCCCATAGTCTGACGTTTCTTCACGAGGGCAAATTCTGCGCTGACAGCCCAGGCTGATGTGACGGGATAATAAAGTACCTCGGTCATCACGCCTCCATATTCCGGTTCGAACAAACCTAAAGCTACTTTAGTATACCAGCCCTTGCCTACATTCCAGATCCTTTCAAGATAGGCCTCATCGACGGTGACTTGACCAATCTTGAAATAATTGATGATGTCGCTGCGGACGTTAATGATCTGCGAGGGATTGAGTCGGTCATAGTCTGCAACATGTTTGATATTTGAAATCGCATAATATCCCAAGCTGAACGTGTAGTAGAGGTCACCCCACAAAAAACCGTTTACATTGGCTGAGAGACCAAGGGCGTACTTGAATTTGCCTCCCGCGCTGCCGAAGACAGTATTGGTCTTTGGCAACAGTTCGAAATTGTACAGGTCGTTCGCCCGATGAAAAAGATGGGCCGACTCGAAAGGATTGGGATAAGAGACCTCTTCTAGTGGAGTGAGGATGGCCAGCTCATAGCTGCCGATATCGTCATTCACATAGCTGCGCAGGTGTGCCATGTCAAAACGATACTCCTGGACAGGCAACGCGATGGCGTCGATTACAACGATGATCTCATCGACATCAGACGGGGCCAAGGCCGCTAAAATAGCATCTAGCCTTTCCCTCAGGCGCTCTTCCTGGCGATAGATCATGTTAATCACCGAAAAGCGGAGCGTCGTCTTGCAGCAGCTGTCGCGCGAAAGCCAGGCGTCTTTTAATGCCAACCCCTGGTTGAGGAATGCATAAGCAAAATCCTGTACCATCACATCATCAGGCCTCAAGGGGCCGATTTCTTCGTTGTTAACCGGAGCTTTATAGGGGAGTGGATCCTCAATTTTGGGAATGACCCCTTTCGTCGAGCCAAAGTCGTAGAAGATCGATGCGTTAAAGGCAACGGCATCACCCCTAATATAGGACAATGACAAATCAACGAAATCCAGAGCACGGTACTTAACACCAATATTTAAACCAGTTCTTTTCATCCGTCCCTGCGGGTGGGGCTCCCATCTTTCATCTTTATAACGGATTGAATCGTATTCCATCACAAATGCCAGCCCTTTAAGGTATTTGGATTCGTTTGTCCGGAACGGCACCCAATGCATACCTCCAAAAAGGCCCCCCATCCTGTTGAAGCCATAGCCAAGGCTTAACTCCAGGTTGTAGTCAAGGAAAACCTGGGTTGCAACGATATATCCTGCCTTAAATGAGCTGGTACCTATAAAGTCCTCAAGGCCAACGGCCAATCCGGGAAGGCGGTAATGGGTGGCCTCGGGACTAAATAATGATAGTTTGACGTTGGCCCCTTTGTCGGAATAGTCACCATAGCCGAATTGAGTCAACACCGGATCATCGACCCCTACAAAGATGCGGTAATTACCTGAAACTTCCAGGAAGTCGACCAGCTGTATTCGCAAATTATATGATTGGTAAGGGGGGAATTCTGAATAGCCAAGCCCAATCTCACCTTCCCGGCTCATCCTTGCCGACGGCATATTGATATAGCCGCCCTGCAAAAGGTTGTTGAAATAGACGGGATACCTTTCATTTAACTTCTGGTTCCAGTAATCGACAATCAGCAAGTCTTTCATAAGACTGGACTTCCCATCATCTAAAAGAAAGGCTTGGCCGGCAAAAGGGATGATCCAAAGGAATAAGAGAATTAGGAAGGATCTTTGTCGCATAAATAATTACATCTTGAGTAAAGAGGGAGAGGATAACCCAAGGCGCAATCTATTTCAAGCAGCAAAGTTAAGGACTGAGATTCGGATTAGGAACGAGATGTCAGAGATACCGTTTGGGTATAGGAAAGTGGCTCTAGTAAGGGTTGGCTAGAAAGTTGTATAGAAGATTTTACCGCGGAGCCGCAGAGATCGCTGAGCAAGCGCAGAGAGATTTTGATCGTAGAAAAAACTCTCTGCGTTTGCTCAGCGATCTCTGCGGCTCCGCGGTTATAATGACGATAAGTACCTACTCCGAATCTCAGGGAGAGGAGATCTCCTTGATTTTAATACCATATAATGATATCATAATGGTATGATCACTTGGAGGTAAATTATGTCTACATCAAACTTTAATCTGCGGGGAATATCCGCTGAAGTCATGATTTTATTGAAACGAGAGGCCAAAAGAATGCATACAAGCGTTAACACTTTAGTATTAAAAATAATCGAAGGCGGACTTGGATTTACATGTGATAAACTCTCACATCACGATTTGGATCATCTTTCAGGCTCCTGGTCTGCGCCGGAAGAGAAATTATTCAAGGAAAACACTCAAGCTTTCGAGCAAATAGATAAGGAGATGTGGAAGTGAGGCCTATTTTAATTGATACCAATGCTTACGTTGCATTTAAGCGTGGTGATACTTCAATCCTAGAGATCATACAATACGCAGAAACTCTGGCAATTAGTCCAGTCGTCCTAGGAGAACTCTTAAGTGGATTTGAATATGGAAACAAAATAAAAAAAAATCGGGATGAGCTAAAGCAATTTTTGCAATCTTCAAGAATCAGATTATTTTCAATTACTCCTGATACTGCAAATTTTTATAGTCAAATTTACTCTTCTTTAAGAAACAAAGGAAAACCTATTCCTTCTAATGACATGTGGATCGCCGCACAAGCACTCGAGAATGGCTCCGTTCTTTGCTCGTATGATAAACACTTTAAATTTATTGAAGGTCTTATTTCAGGGACTTCTTTTTCTGAACTGATTGTTTAAAATATTTCTTGTCTGATGTGAGCATATTTGCGTTCTTTTAATGAGCGAATTTCATTAGCTACAGTGGTAAAGTGAGGCGTGAGGGCTTGTTGAATTTCTTGCTGTTCCAGTCTGTTCATTCCAGCAAAAAATCGAGCTGTGCGGGTGACCCCGATCATAAACTATTGACAAGGGCCCCAGAAATTCATGATGAGTTGATGGATGCTCTAGACCTATCTACAGCGACTTTTGATAGTGTTTAGTGGATACAAAAAATTGATCTTAAAAAAATAAGTCTCAACGATTTAAGGGTGACACTCGTCATTAACTTGTAAACTCGGGCTAGGGAAAAAGAAGAATTTCGCTAATTTCCCCCTAAGTCCGAATTGCTGAAAGAGGAAACAATAACTTGACAAGAATATAATTTTGTAATACCATTTAGGATAGATGGTAATACCGAAGAGGTTTTTATGGAGACAATTAGTTTTAAGTGTCCTGAAAAATTAGCTAAAAAGTTGAATGGAGAGTCCAAGCTAAGAAAAATACCTAAATCAGATCTTCTTCGCCAAGCATTAGAATTTTATTTATTTCAAAGGGGAATAACCCCTCAAGTAAGTATATATTCTTTATCCAAAGATTTGTGTGGATCGCTTCGTGGACCGGAAGATTTATCTCAAAATCCAGCTTATTTAGAGGGATATGGTCAATGACTAATTTGATCATTTTAGATACCGGTCCTTTAGTTGCTTATTTGAATCATAGTGATAAATACCATGGATGGGCAAAAAGCCGCTTTCAAGAAATTGTCTCTCCTTTATTAACTTGTCAGGCGGTTATTTCCGAAGCCTGTTTTTTGACTCGGAACATTTCTCAAGGACGTGAGAACATTTTAGAGATGATCGAGAGAAATTTAATCCAAACCGAATTTAATCTTAATGTCGAAGCAAAAATTCTTAAACAACTCATTCACAAATATAAAGATGTCCCTATGTCTTTAGCAGATGCCTGTTTAGTAAGAATGGCGGAAATTTATGATACTGCTAAAATTTTGACTTTGGATAAAGATTTTTTAATTTATCGAAAAAATAAAAATGCTCCCTTAACATGCATCACTCCTTTTGATTTTTAAACCTAGAAACGGCGATTGGAAGGGGGTGCCAGATGCAATCTTTTGATTCAGAACGCGTTGAGGCGAAGGGGGGCTTACCCGTTTGGGTATGCCCCCCTTCGCCTCAACGCGTTCTGAACCAAAATCTTGCGTCTGGCATCCCCCTTCCAATCGCCGTTTCTAGGTTAAACTTGTTCGACAATCCTTGCGGAATTCCTATAATTTATTAGCTGAATGTCACCTAACTTCATTTCTTCATCTCCGCTATAGACAAGATAGGGGTCTGTATACCTATCCGGCGCGATTTTTTTGAAACTTTTTATTCCTGTGAGAAAGGAGGAATTGAACGTTCTGGCAGACTTGATTTCGATAGGAACTAATTCATGACCTCTTTGATAGATTAAGTCTATTTCGTTGCGTCCGGCGACCTGATAAAAATAAAGATGCGGATCCAACCCCCGATTATATCGGGCTTTCATCAGCTCGTTTACAACCAGATTTTCGAATAGATTTCCCTTAAGTGGATCCCGCGCCATCTGTTCGACTGTCTCAATACCTAATAAATAAGCCACCAGCCCGACATCACAAAAATAAATTTTCGGCGACTTCACGACACGTTTTCCAAAATTTTCGAAATAAGGAGAAAGCCTGTAGATGATGTAACAGGATTCCAAAATGGAAAGCCAGTGTCCAATGGTTCTTGAAGACACTCCCACATCACCTGCAAGTCCATCTTTATTAAGAATTTGGCCAACCCGAGAAGCGCAGAGCTTCAAAAATTTCTGGAATAGATCAAGATCATGCACCTTCAACAATTTGCGTATATCCCGTTCTATGTAAGTTTGTATATAACTTGCATAGGTTTTCGTTGGATTCAATTGATCGAGATGTATGCGCGGATAAAATCCTTCATAAAGCAAAGTATCTAATGGCTTTTCAACTCCTGCCAAACTGAGCTCCTCAAGACTAAGAGGCAGCAAATGCAGTATTTCTGTTCTACCGGCAAGAGATTGTGAAATGGCCTCATTGAGTTCTACTTGATGGCTTCCGGTAAGGATGAATTCGCCCTTTTTCTGATTTTCATCCACTCGCACCTGTATATAAGAGAGCAATGAAGGAACTTCCTGGATTTCATCAAAAATTGCACCTTCGGGATATCTTTCCAAAAAAGCAACAGGATCATTTTTTGCAAGATCCCTTAAATGAAGCAATTCCATGTTAACATAGGGCTTGTTCGGAAATGTCTGCCTAACAAGTGTTGTCTTTCCCGATTGCCTGGGTCCGAGGATTGTAACAATAGGAAGCTGTTTTGCTGCTCTTTCGAGCTCGCGTTGCATAATTCTTTTAAACATAGCGCCTCAAAAGTGTGCAAATCAGGACTATTTATCCTGATTTTCACATTTTTACTACTTCTTTGACAAGAAAAAAGTGATAAAATACAAAGAAGCCTCTGATTCTTATTCATATACTATTCCTGGGGCTTACGCCACGGGGTTTTTAACGCCCCGCAGTATAAGTCGCTACAGACATTTGCCGCCCTATAATCTTATTTAAGCAGTTTCATTACTGTAAAATAAGATATGCTTTATTAACGCTACGATGACGGCACCGATGAAGAATCCCGGCGCTACTACAAAAACGCCGATCAAAAGCGCAGCAATAATGATATAGCTTAATGGGTCATAGTTATTGAAAAGTTTTCCTACATTTCTCAAGAAATAGATGATATCTGAAGAAAAATGGTATCCGACAACTGCTCCAATGATCAATCCGCCTACTAGAGGATTGATAAAGACGGCAATCAACCCGATTACCAAGATGATATAGACGATAATTTGTTCTTGAGTAGGGGTGCCGTGGCCATACAAAGTATCCAGCCTTTTGGCATTTCTCTCTTCGCTATTGGGATTTCCTGGCGGCACCCTTGGTTCATTTCCTTTTTTTGAAAAAAAGTCGCTTTCACTGCGGTTTGATCTAGGTGGGACCGACGGTTTTTTTGGTTCATTAGGATTCATGTAATTCCCCCTTATAATTAAGGATTTTTTGAATACTTTTCTTTATATATTTCTTTAACCAATGTTGCAACCCTTTTTTTTGAAGGAAGAAGGATGAAATTCCCCCTCATCCTTCATCCTTCCTCTTTATTCTCCTTGTAGTTATTTCTTATTAATGGTAATATTTTGATTACTACTTAATTAATTGTAATTTTGGATCTTATGATAAGTCAATGGCTACGCTGGACTAACTATGCAATTGCAGCACTGATAGTCTTATTATTAGTTGCGACAGGGTTTTTATGGGTTAACCGTTCTGAAGAGATTGTTCAGGGCGACCTTAAGCTCAAGCCGAACCGCCTGCCTAAGAGCGCTTTCGAGCTGGATGCTGACGCTTATAAAAATATAGACCAGTCCCTGCTGGCCCTACAGAGTGCTCCCCCGACCCTGCAGATTCCCGATCTCAAAAACCAGCTAATCTATTACGGTAAGAACGGCAGGCCTGATGCCCAACTAGCAAATACCAGTTACCACTTCTCTGTGAGCGGCAATAAAACGATCGCATCCATTGCCCCTGGAGACCGTCTTTATCTAGTCTTCGACAAGAAATCGGGGGCAAGCAAGTATGTGTTGAGTCCGAACAATGGTAAAACATCTTTATGGATTGAGGCTAAACCTGCAGAGGCTTCAACCGAAATTCTTATCAATGTATTCATGGAAAATGACAAGGGAGAGGTTATCACTGAGCCTAAGAGCAATGCAGAGTTTAAACTGACAGAAAAAGAATTTATTCGCTATGCAGGAGTCAATTGGGAACTTGGTACATTTCGGGTTGATGGTACACTCTTGGCGCGCATGCGGGCCAAGTGGCATGGACCCGACAAATTTTTGGAAAACCATGGAGGCGAACAGTACGCCCATGCAACTGGCAAGCAGCGGATCGATTTTGGCGAAGGGGACGATGTCTATTCGGTCTTTGTTGAAGTGGGCGATTGTTTGATTTGGGACAGTGAAGCGAGCAAGTGGAAAGCGGTACAACCGGGAGTCGGGAGTCAAAAATATCCTTTACTAGTCGCCAAAAAAATGGAAGAACGGTTAATGTCTTTTGAGTTATGGGATATGGACGGGAAAGGCAAAATTGCATTAAATATGCTTAAGTCCACAGAACCGACCATGATTGCAGGCGTCCATAACATTCACAATGTGTTTAAGTTTGTGGGAGCACGCACTAAGACTCAATGCGTTTTTGAAATTAATAATGAGCGGATAGTCTTAAGTCCCTCAGACTGGCTTCTACTGACTCCTAAAGGGTGGAAGAAGCTGTCTAGCGAAGAAGAAATTGACGACTATGTTAATAGGAAAACGACTGGAAGCTTGTTTGTATTTGAAAAGCTTGGCCGTAAAGATGAAAAACAGGTATTGATCGGGATGATTTACAATCCCTCCCGGTGCGATTGCCAGGAGATAGAGCTGTCGCTCCAGCCTCATACTGGACCGGGCAGCAAACCGGAAGAAAGTAAAGAAACTAAAGAGAAAGAAAAAGAACTCGCCGATGCACTGAGAGAGAAGATTAAAAACATGAGAAGTGACGCGGAAGCAGCCGCAACCATACCTCAAGTACCCTCTCATCCGCGCCCCGGCGTTGCAGTGCCTAAAACCACGCCTAACCAATAGGTTAAATCAACTATGACGAAGCAACTGATTTTGATTTGTATATTATTGACAAGCACCCTGCAATTCGGGTTAAAGGCGCAATCGATTGCAGAGAAAAAAGCAAATCTGAAGACCTCCGAGAGTGATCTTGGCCAGGAGGAAGATCAGTTCTTGTTTAAGGTGAATCAGGATACTACCACACTGCATGTACAGATCCATGACTTGTATAACCAGGTGGAAGACCTCCATGAAAGGGGAGCGCCGCCCGAACAATATAAGCATCTCCTTGATCAGATCAATAAGCGTAAAAATTTCCTGATGTCCCTGGAAAACAAGTGGCGCCAGATGGCATCAAAGAATAACCGTACCGAAGGATATGGCCTGTGGCATGCTCCTGAAACTAGCCTTGAACAGCTGGTGATCGATTACGGATCGCAAGACTATGTCTATTTAGTGCCGCATGATGTATCCGCCATCAAAGTTAGCGTCGATTCCAATTTGCCTATTCCACGCTCATCCTGGACAGAAATGCTTGAACTCATCCTTAGTCAAAATGGAGTCGGCATCAGGCAGCTGAACCCTTATTTGCGTGAACTCTACCTTATCAAAGACAACAACTCCAACTTGAAGATGATTACCAACAAGCGCGAGGACCTGGAGCTTCTTCCCGCCAAGGACCGTGTCAGCTATGTGATCGCTCCCGAACCATCGGAAGTGAGAAAGACCTACAGCTTCCTGCAAAAATTCGTTAATCCCAATACAACCACCCTGCAGGTGCTTGGAAGGGATATTTTGGTGACAGGGCCAGCAGGTGATATCCTCGGCCTGTTGAAGTTATATGACTTCATTGCGACCAACCGCGGCGAAAAAGAATACCGCCTAATCACAGTTTACAAAACACCTGCTGCAGAAATGGCTAAAATTCTGGAGACCATGTTCGATCAGGCAAAGCAGGAAATAGTCGTAGAGACAGGCAAAGGGGCAAAAAATGTCAACAATTCCGATATTGCCGGACTGAAGATCGTTGTCCTGGAAAATATGGCGCAGGCCCTTTTTGTTGTCGGTACAAGGGATGAGGTGCGCAAAGCTGAAGAAGTGGTCAATAGCGTAGAAAGACAGATCGGTGGCGCACGTGACAAAGTGGTCCACTGGTATACTGTCAGACACTCCGACCCTGAGGAGCTTGCTGACGTCCTTTATCGCGTCTATTCCTTGATGTTGGCGACAGGTGCCGGCATGGAAGGGGAAGAAAATATTCAGACCCAAGTGAATATCGAAAATGGACCTGAAGGTATACCTCTGCCCCCTCCCCCGCAAAAAGAGCCTCCATCTCAGCTTTACGGTGAAGAAGGTTACTACCAGGAAGGCGGCTACATCGTCAATCCTAAACCGATTGAGCCAAGGTCCTTTACAAATAAGAAATCCAACGAAGGGCGCGATAACTTTATCGTCGATCCCAAATCAAGTTCTATCGTCATGGTTGTGGAAGCAGACATTCTGCCCAAGCTCAAAGACCTGCTGCGCAAGCTCGACGTACCCAAAAAGATGGTGCAGATTGAAACGCTCCTCTTCGAGAAAGTTTTGACAAGAGAAAATTCGGTCGGATTAAACCTATTGAAAGTAGGTGAACATATTGCCTCCAACAGGAATATCACCGGTGCCGTATTCAACCATATCAGTGGCAACCATCATGACAAGTCTCCAGCTAATTCCGGAGTATTTGAATTTATGCTCAGCCGTAGAGGTAGCGATTCTGGCATACCGGCTTTCGACCTGGCCTATCGCTTCTTGCTGGCTCAAGATGACGTACAGATTAATTCCAATCCATCCATCCTCACCCTCAACCAGGTCCCTGCCACAATCGCCATCAACGAAGAACTTTCAATCAATACCGGTGTCTTTGAAGTGGAAACAGCCAAAGGGGTTACCCTAAAAGATGCCTTCACACGTGGTCAGTATGGTATAACCATCAGCATCAAGCCTACGATTCATATTCGGGATGAATATAGCGAAGAAAATGGGATGGACTATGTGACCCTTGAAACCGACATTACCTTTGATACTGTCCACCCGCACGGTAATTCATCTCGTCCCGATGTGACCCGACGCCATATCGAGAATCAGGTTTCGATACCTGACGGCGACACAGTCATCTTGGGCGGCCTGAGACGTAAAACAACAACAGACCATCGCGATGCGATCCCATTTATCGGAGAGATTCCTGGGTTTGGCAAACTATTTAGTATTAATAATCAAAAAGATCTAAGTTCTGAGATGTATATTTTCATTACTCCCCATATAGTAAAAGACCCCAAAGAGCAGCTTCAGTGCCTGCGTCAAGAGCTTCTTTGTTTGCGTCCCGGCGATGTGCCCTACTTCCTCGAATGTGTGGAAGAGGCGAGTCGCTTTGAAAGGACCAAGCTGATGGAAGGAAGCATGATGCTCTTATTTGGCCGGCCGCATGAACGTTACTATGTCTCAGACTGCTGCGAGGTAGGAGAATATGACGGCAGGTAATGGCAATGCAAATACAAAAAAAACAATATTGGAAGGAGATCCGCTTGCTGCGATGGCCGAGGAATTCGGCATCCCGGTCTATACCGATCTGACCTCTTTTCGACTCAGCAAGGAAAGGTACCGACAAGTCCCTTATTCCTTCGCTAAAAAACATGCAATCATTCCTATTGAGGAGAGAGAGAACTCGGTCCTGGTGGCGGTGGCCGATCCGTTAAATATGGCGCCTCTGGAAGAACTCCGTTTCCTGCTGCAAAGCGATATCGACATTGCTTACTGTCCGCGAGAAAAGATCTTGATCACTATCCACGAATGCTACAACACGGAAGATGGCGCCGCCTCACAGCTGATCGCCAACCTGATAGATAAAAAAGATGATGGTCGCGACGGCGAAGTGGAAACCTACGACTTGCTCGACCAAGGTCGCCAGCAGTCACCGATCGTTCAACTGTTAAACTTAATTCTGACCGAAGCCATCCAGCAAGGTGCCTCTGATATCCACTTTGAGCCATCCGAAGCGGGCATGCGAGTCCGCTACCGTATCGACGGCGTACTGCAAAACCGCCACGCGCCGGCGCTCGAATACCAGGTGCAGCTCCTGACACGCGTTAAGGTCATGGCCAAACTTGACATCGCCGAGCATAGGCTTCCCCAGGACGGAAGAATAAAGCTCCGCATGGGTGGACGTGAAATCGACTTTCGCGTCAGCACCGTCCCTATTGCCGGCGGCGAACGTATCGTTCTCCGTATCCTTGATAAAGGCAACGTCCTTCTCGGTTTCGACAAGATCGGCATGCTTCCGGCAGCCCTGGAACAGTTTAAAAGGCTTACATCACTGCCGGAAGGAATTGTCTTGGTTACAGGTCCAACCGGTAGCGGTAAGACGACAACCCTTTATAGCGCCATTTACGAAATGGCCAATGATGAAATCAACATCATGACCATCGAAGATCCGGTCGAATATAACTTGAAAGGGATCGCCCAGATCGGTGTTCACCACAAAATCAAGCTCGACTTCGCCACAGGTCTGCGCCACATCCTCCGCCAAGACCCCGACGTCATCATGGTGGGTGAGATCCGAGATAAGGAGACGGCTGAAATCGCTATTCAGGCTGCCTTGACAGGTCACTTGGTCTTAAGTACACTCCACACCAACGACGCCCCTTCGGCCATCACCCGTCTAGTCGATATGGGCATTGAACCCTACCTTCTCTCTTCTTGTATTGTTGGTGTCCTCGCCCAGCGACTCGTCAGGCGGATCTGTCCCGAATGTAAATCTGGCTATCAGCCAACAGACCGTGAACTGCAAAGTCTCGGCATCAAGCGAGAAACTTTGAATCAAGGCCTGCTTTACAAAGGAAAAGGATGCGGCCACTGTTACAATACCGGATTTAAGGGTCGTCAGGGCGTCTACGAGCTTATGCCGGTCAGCAACGCCATCACAAAACAGATTGTCACCAGTCCTGACTCTATCGAGATGCGCCGCGTTGCCCTCGAGCAGGGGATGGTCAGCCTCCTTGGACACGGTGCTGAACTGGTTAAAAACGGCGATACGACAGTTGCAGAAGTTCTCCGTGTTGCACGTGGAATTGAGGAGCAGGGTTAGTCATGCCGCTTTTTCAATATGTCTATGTCGATGCGCAAGGAAAACACCGCACGGGAATGATCGATGCCCAAGGGGATCTAGACGCCAAGATGAAGCTGCGAGAGCAGGGAGTCCTGATCACCAAAATCAACTCCAAACAGAAAATCAGCTCACGGCAAAACCTGAAATCGGAAAACCTCCTTACCTTCACCATCCAGCTCTCCCAACTGATCAATGCCGGCGTCCCACTCTACGAAGGATTGAAAGCCCTGGAAGAGCATTCTCGCGGAGAATCCTACCACCGGATCATCCTCAGCCTCTGCGAACAGATCAAGACAGGTATGTCCCTCTCGAACGCGATGGCGGTCTATCCCGAAAGCTTTGATAAGCTCTACTGCGGCATGGTCGCCGCGGGCGAAGCGGTCGGTGTCTTGGGTCCTGTCCTGGAAAAGCTTTCACAGTTTCTCAATAGGCAGATGAAGCTGCGCAAACAGATTTCTACCGCACTCATCTATCCCGGTGTCCTTGGCTCGTTTGCCCTACTGATCATCGGACTCCTCCTGGGATTTGTCGTTCCTTCGCTGGAAGACCTCTTTGCAGACCGCAAACTCAATTCTTTCACCAACGCCGTCCTTGGACTCAGCCATATTTTCCGCGGCTACTGGTGGCTCTATCTGCCGGTAGGCATCGGATCGATCGTCTGGAGCGTCATGAAAATCCGTTCGCCGGAAGGGAAAATCTGGCTGCAGGACAAGCTACTTCGCGTTCCACTATTAAAAACACTCGTGGCTCAAGCGGCCCTGACACGTTTCTGCCGCACATTATCCACTTTGCTGGAAGGGGGACTCAGCATGATCGAATCGCTCCGCATCGCTAGAAGTGTCATGAACAACGCCACCCTCGAAAAAGAGATTCAAGCCGCCGAAATCAAAATTATCGAAGGACATTCGCTTAGCCAGGAGCTCGCCCGCTCCAAATTCATCCCCAAGATGGTGACACGCATGCTAGCTGTCGGCGAAGAGTCTGGCACAACTGTTTCTATGCTTAGCCGCATTGCAGATATGTATGAACAAGATTTAGAGAAAACGCTGGATCGGGTGATGGCCCTGGCGCAACCGATCATCCTGATTGTCATGGGACTCATCATCGGAACAGTATTATTGGCCGTCCTCCTACCGCTAACCGACGTCAGCTCCTTCTCAACCGGGTAGAAAAAGTAATTCGGAATTCGGAATTCGAAATTCGGAAGAAAAAATGTGCTTGCGAAGCCTTGGAGTGCGGTGCTCTGCACCGCCTTTTAGCGACATTGTGAAATTCACAAAAGTGAATGAATCCTACAATGTCTCTAAAAGGGTTCGCAAGCTACAAACTGATAAAAGTAAATAAAAAAAATCGCTGTGAGATGTGCGAACTTTATGGTATAATTTACACCACAGAGGCCGCAGAGGCCACAGAGAGAAAAATAATGGATAAGGAGAAAAAAATGAAGAATTTAAGAAACCTTAGAAAAAGATTCATCACCCTCGTTGAAATGATGATCGTTATGTTCCTGATCGCCATGATCACCGGCGTCATCGCTTACAACTACACCGGAAGCCTTGAAGAAGGCAAAGCGTTTAAAACAACCGCCGGCATGAATAAGATCAGAGATGTTCTCGGACTCTACTATGCGACCAATCCTGATGAAATGACAAACGTTTCAGCTGAATGGAAACGCATATTGGCTGGTTCGCAAATGGTTAAGAATGCCAAAGAATTAGAAAAAGATGGCTGGGGCGGAGATTATCAAGTCGACATGAACAATGATGGAGACATCATCATCATATCGGAAAGATATAAAGCTTATATGCAGAAGAAAGGCAAAGGCAGTTTGTTTAAAGACGAAAAACAATAGCCTACTATTTCATGCAGACCATAAGAAAATCGTTTTTCACATTGATGGAGCTGCTTGTCGTCGTTTTTATCCTTTCTTTGGTTGTTACCGTCACCGGTATCAAACTGAAAGGTGCCTACGACGAGCAGCGCTTCCTCTCTGAGTCCCAAGAGGTGCTCAGTACCCTGATGCTGGCGCAAGATCTGATGCTGATCATGGATACCGACGTCCTATTCCACCTTGCCTATAACGATAAATCTAGTATGTACGAATGCTGGCTCGATGTGGAAAAACCTTTGAGTAAAGAGTGGAACAGGCTGGCAGAACGAAAAATTTCGCTGCCTGCCATCCGATCGTTTGCTTTTGACAATCACACTTCGAGCCCTCTGCTCCTTTTATTCAGCCTGGGTAAAATGAGCAAGGGGGAACTGATTTTCTATCCCGATGAAAAAAAGAAAAAAGAGGATGCCTTTATAATCAGGCTTCCAGGTTACCCCAGCACCATAATAAGAAAGATTAGAGAAGATAACAAAGCGGACGAAGAGCGCAGCAGCGAACACCTTTATCCCAATGAATTGTACGATGAAATACATAATTAAAAAAAATAAAAGACATTTCCAGTTGCTTGAAGTGATGATCGCTGTCTTCCTGATTATCATGTGTGCTGTCCCTGCCCTAAATATTTACGTCAACATGTACCGAAGCCAGTCCACAGCCAACATCATCAATCAGCGCGACCACCTCGCCCGTCTCACCCACGCCCGCATCATCGAAGATCTCTACAGAAGGCAGCCCATCACTTTCGAAAACATCATCGAGGGGGCCAGCGGTGAAATCGACTATCCCGAAATCAAAAGTGAACTCGACAAAATCGGTTATGACGCCTTTTATAAATTTCATGTTTTTTCCCATAAAACTGATCTGGGAATGAGAGACGCGCCTAGCATTCTGACCGATCTCATCATCACCATGAGAAGAAAAAAATCTCACGAAATCGAAGATATCGAAAAAAATGAGACCATATACGATTACGTTGTCTATATAGAACGAGAAAAAAGCAAAGACAATCCAGATGTAGGTAAAAAAACAACTCCCGATGCTCCTGAACTAGAAACACCAAAAAATCCAGGCAAACAGCCAACTACCGGTGCGTCACCACAAGGCACTCCAAAAAAGCCCGGATCAAGTAGTGGCAGTGGTTCAAGTTATTATAGCGGATCAAATTCTGATGAAAGTGACGAATTTTATTCTGATAGTGAAGATAGTGATGAATCTTCGGATAGTGATGGCGATGAAGATTAAAACGAAACGCAAACTTTACATGACCTTGATAGAAACAATGACAGCTTTGGCATTGCTATCTATTGTGCTGACGCTTCTTTTTGGTTTTTTCAAGCAGCTTTCCGATTTGCAACTTCTTACAGAAAATCAGCAGCGCACAAGCTTCCAGATGCGCTACGCCGAATCGCGCCTCTCATACATCTTTCAGAGATTAATTAAGGATAGTGATAATTATTACAATGAAAAATTTTATTTTTATCTAGACCCTTCAAACAATAATTTTAGCCAATATCCAAGCCTGGTCTTCACATTTAATAACGGCGTAAAGAGAGATCCAACCTTATCAGATGAACTGTTAGCGCGTCTTTATATTGATGAAAATCAATCTCTTTGTCTTGTGACATGGCCGGTCTACGATAAAGATGCTAGAGATCACATGCATAAAGAGATTTTGCTCAATAATATAAAAAATATTGAATATGAATTTTATATGCCTCCTGAAAAAGATAAGAAAAATAATGTTTCTGCCAAGCATGTTGATCCTGAAGAGAAATTACCTGAAAATAATAAATGGCATCAAGAATGGAAAAAAACATATAAACAATTGCCCGCAATTCTAAGAATCACAGTGAAATTTTCATATGAGAACACTATGTTCAGTAAAAAGGAAGATAAGGTCGTTGACAAAAAGATCACTTATGCTTTTGTGCTTCCTTCTTACAAGAATTTTGTCTATTTTCCAAGAGAACAAGAATGAATATTTTACCTTTTGTTTTGACACTTTTGTTAATTCTTTCAGTTATTACGATTGAAAAATTGGAAAGGTTTAAAAATTTCATCCTTGTGCAGCATCAATATCAAACACACATCGAAAATGTGGAAAGATATGCATTCAATAAACAGCAAAGAGCGAAAAAGAAAGATAGCCATGCTGACCATCAGCAATTGAGTTTTGACTATTTCATTGATAAAAAAATGCTCAAAGAAGGCGAAACAGAGAAATACAAGCAATTTCGCCGGATAACATTAGATCTCATTAAAATTCTATATGGTAAAACTCAATTCTATAAAGACCTGGAACAAAAAAGGCCCAACGTGGCAGAGGAATTGTTAGATAGTATTCGTGCAAGCGCAGATCGACTTATAGAGGATGATAAAATTAGAACAATCGAGAATATTAGCCGATTGCAATTGGATGATTTTGACTTGCAAGAAATGTTCTACAGAATGTTGCGAGGAACTATCTCTAAAGACGACTTGAAAGCTGTTAACGAGGAAGATAAAAAACGGGTTGAAGAACTTTCAAAAAATGAAAAGGCTTACGTGCCATTTTTGACGTATATAAGGAAAGATTCCACAAAAACCATTAATGTTTGGTTAGCACCACGAGAACTCCTGGAAGCTATCTTTGAAAGTGAAGAGATTGTTGAAGCCATCCTTGTAAAACGTAAAGAACTCGGTACAAATAGGAATGCCGACGTCAATTCATTTAAAAGCGAATTTTTGGGAAAGCAAAAGCAGGGAATTTCTGATGATCTACTTGATTTTCCTATCCCGAGTACCTTTGAAAAAAGAAAAAACATCGAAAATTACGAGTAATGAATATATACCGTCATGAGCTCCTAGACTTTTTATAAGCTCTACAAGCTGTTTCCAAACTCAAAGCTTTAAACCTAGAAACGGCGATTAGAAGGGGGTGCAGAGCACCGCACTCCAAGGCTTCGCAAACACATGTGAGCCTAGATAATGGAGCGGACGACACCGCCTTCGACGCGCAGGGCTGATCCGTTAATGGCGGAAGATTGTTCACTGCAAACAAATGCCACAAGTGCAGCTACTTCATCTGTTGTTTCGAAACGCTGTAAAAGAGAAGATGGCCTGACTGTTTTAAAGAAATCCTCTTCGACTTGCTTGGCGGTCACCTTTTTTTCTTTGGCGATGGACTCGATGAATTCTTTTACTCCTTCGGAATAGGTGGGTCCGGGCAGGACAGAATTGACAGTGACCTTGGTTCCCTTGGTCAATTCAGCCAAACCTCGCGCCACTGCAATCTGTGCAGTTTTAGTCATGCCGTAGTGGATCATTTCAGCGGGCACATTTAAGGCCGATTCACTCGAAATAAAGACGACCCTTCCCAAATTATTTTTTAGCATCAGAGGGAAATAGTACCTGCTTAATCTAATACCGCTCAGCACGTTGACTTCAAACATTTTGAGCCAATCTTCATCGGAGATTTCTTCAAATTTTTTTATTTCATAGATGCCCAGGTTGTTGATGAGGATATCGACTTTAGGAAATGCCTTGCTAATGGCATTCACACCATCCTTTGTGGAAAGATCATAAGGAGCAGAAAGAAGTTCCCCTTTGACGTTTTCTTTTTTTAGTTGGGCTATAGCATCATTGACACGTTCTTTAGAACGTCCATTGATGATGACATTAACACCTTCCTGAGCTAAAACCTTAGCTATTGAAAAGCCAATCCCGCCTGTCGATCCTGTGACCAGTGCCAACTTACCTTTTAATCCCAGATCCATAATGCCTCCTGATAGATTTAACAGTGTTAAAATGCCCTTCTTTGGTAATATCTATATTAAAACTTGTTGTAAAGAGAATTTATGAAGCTGCCGGACCATCTACAGTATGCAATCGATCAGGAAGTTGAGCATAAACAGCTTAATGTTTTGTCGCAGGCGAGGGAATCTTTGACAGACCGCTATCGGGGGATAAAACAGCGCGGACCGCTGATCACAGATGATCAAGAACGGCTCTCTTATCTGCTCACACGCATGCCGGCAACGTATGCGGCCAATGTTAAAGTATGGCAGGCGATACAAAAGCAGGCACCTGATATAGAAATCAAAAGTTTACTGGATTTGGGATCGGGCCCGGGAACGGCAATGTGGGCGGCTTGCGAGCTTTTCCCTTCTATCGAAAAGGTCACCTTGATGGAGCGGGATCCATGGCTGATGGAGTTAGGCAAGAAGTTGATTACAAATAGTAAAACTGATGCACACGCATTCCTCAATGCTCAATGGATCAATAGCGATTTAGAAAAAGTCGATTCCCTGACGCCCCATGATGCAATCATCCTTTCCTATTCGATTGGAGAGCTTAAGGCCGATCTGATCGAAAAACTCCTTATGAAATGTTGGCAGGCAGCAAATAAATTATTAATCATCATCGAACCGGGTACGCCTGTCGGATTTGAACGGATCCGTACAATCCGTTCTCTGCTGATTGCACAGCAGGCAAATGTGATCGCCCCATGTCCTAATCATTTGCCCTGTCCAATGTCGCATGGCGATTGGTGCCACTTTGCTGCCCGAGTGGAAAGGACCTCACTACACCGGCGCCTCAAAGGGGGAACCCTTGGCTATGAAGATGAGAAATTTTCGTATGTAGCCTTTACCAAAAAACCATGCTTTCTGCCACAAGCCAGGGTTTTGCGTGAGCCGCAGCGCCGCTCCGGACACGTCATCCTAACCCTTTGCACTGAGGGCCTTTGCAAACAAGAAACGATTTCTAAACGCCATCCTGAGATCTACCGCCAAGCTCGTAAGCTCGATTGGGGAGACGCGTGGGAAGGATGAAAGAAATTATAACAACAGTTTTTCTCTTGGATTTTTATTTGTCATGGATTGTAACTTTTCTTTACTACTCTTCAATAGGCTATCGGCCTCTTGATTGTCCGGTGCCATTAACTTTAACTTTTCAAAGCTATGCAGCAACAGACTTTTTGCATTTTTATACTTCATTGACATCAGTAGTAGCTTATCAATACTACGCTGCAATTTGCCAAGGTCTTGAGTTTCATTGATAACTCTTTCAATATAGCTCCAGACCAAATCAGCATTGTCTGTTTCCACATCGATGCAATTAATTAGTTCACTGATTGCATTAAGGGAAATTTGTTTATCAATTTCTTTTGGGAGTCCAACACCCAATTCATAGAGTTGTTCGATTGACAATGATTGCGCCGGATGGCTAGTTCTTCCTAATTTCATTAATGAGTTCAATGCGACTCTGGATCCCATATTTGCCGAACATCGAAAATGATGAATTGACTGGAGGATTAACGTATCCACTTTTTGTCGAGGTTGATCATCCGGAATGGATTTTTTTATGATGAACATATACATTTCTTCAAAAGTTTTTAACTCATCTCTTGTTTTTTTAAAGATATCATCAGAGTATAGGCTCATATCTACAGAGTTGATGACCATATCTGTATTTTCTTTATTGATTTGTTTGTGAGATTCCAAAAGAGATTCTAATTCACCTTTTGCCCGTTTTGCTTCTTGAAGTTTTTCTTGATGACATTCCCAAGCGATCACTTTAAAATACCAAAGCAATTTTAGTGATTCAGCATCTTTCTTTTTAGACACATGTGCATACAGATTAAGCATAGCTTCTATAGGTTTGATATTTTTACGATCTGCTAATACTTGTATGCATTTACAACATTCAATAGAAGGTAAATACTGAGCCACTACCCAGGCACAGGTTAATGCATCTTTTCCTTTTTGGAATATCTCCATCCGCTTTTTCAGAATGTCCATGTGCTCTTTAATCGCTTTAAGCTGTTCTTCGTATTTCTTAAGAGCCGCTCTTAAACTGATTAAAGCTTTTCCCCGATATAATTTCTTGTCTTCTTTTATTTGACCACATGCTTTTTCAAACCAATGCCGACTTTTTTCCAGATAGGTCATTAATACTTCTTCCGATACGATGGATCTACTTTCGCATGTTTTACCAAAAGGATTTTTAAATATGCTAAAGTAAAATTTCGCTATATTCAGCATGGAAGGGATATGCTGATATTCTTCTGCATTTCCAATAATGAGTTTTTGGTGATCGAGAAATTTAAGCAGCATGTTGCCTGCATTAATTTGCGCAAGCCTTGCTGCGGCATATTGTGACTTGGTAAGAGACTTGTGTGTTTTCAATTTAGATGCTTGCTCAAGGAGTACCATAAATGAAGGACTCTTTCTGGTTTCCTCCGTAGGGTCGTCATCTACTTTCAATCTTCTTTTATTTTCAATCGTTCCAATTTTGAGTCCGCCGTCACCTGTATTATTTGAATTATTAATAACTACGCAATCGTCATCATTGAAATCAAATTCAGGATCATCAGCAGTCGAACCGGAAGACACTTCATCTTTGGTTTCTTTTTCATCTTTACCCTCTTGTGAAGCCTCAGTGGGGGCTTGGCTTGTGGAGTGATCATTAATCGGTGGGTTTGAATGAGGTGCAGGCGGGTCTACCGGTATCTTAGGAATTATAACTTCTGTCATATTTATGGCTGAACTATTTACATTCGGCGTAGGTACCTTCTTCACTGTTTGTTGTACGGGATCAGAATTTTCAGGTTCAAGAGATTGATTTGGTTTACTTGCAGCCCGTGGGGTTATTGGCGGCGGCGGAATGACTTGAACCTTGCGATTTTTGAGAAGATACGCAGTTGCTGAAAGGAAAAGGGGAATGGCTGAAATTTGCAAACACCCTATGACAATCTTAGAGATGCGTGTATATAATTCGCTTTTTTGTTGGCATCCGATTAATATATTTAAATATCCTTGTCTAAAAGGAAAGGTGATAATTGATAGTACATTATTCATTTTCTAGTTTCTTATTTTGTGCGCCGCGGAGAGGAAGCGGGCCACCCTGGCATCGTGACTGGGACGGTTGTGGTCAACCAGCGGCGGAGCTAAAAGCATGCCTGCAATGTCACGGTCATTATATTCCCGTTTTTGGAGCATCCACAAGGCAATGAGCGAAGGAGCGCGGTCAATGGCCTGCCTGCAGGTAATGTTCATGGACGTCGGTGCTATTTTTTCGACAAGCCGATCAAGGATGGCCAGGTAGGAGAGCTCGATAAAATCTTTCCTTTCAGTATGTCCCAGGATCTGCCGGTCTTTGAAATATTGATGCTGGACCATATGAATCAGATGT
This sequence comes from Chlamydiota bacterium, assembly GCA_013287815.1. Classification (GTDB taxonomy): domain Bacteria; phylum Chlamydiota; class Chlamydiia; order Chlamydiales; family Parachlamydiaceae; genus JABDDC01. Next base: position 2,994 of record JABDDC010000024.1, on the reverse strand, counting down.
CGTAGCTCGTAATGCCACTCATCGGGATCCAGCTTTTTTGTCCAGTAATAATGGTCGCTTTGGAGATGCTGTAAATAATCGGTGATGAATAGGTCGCTCTCAACAAATTCCAGATTGTTATTTTTCTGCCAATAGAAATCGGAGTCTTTATCAAGGGTGACAACAGAAAGTCCCTGGACATCTTCCTCTAATTTTTCCAGCGTCCTGGTCAATTTTTTCTCAGTCCCTTGCCGTTTCATCAAGTTGACATAAAGATGTGAAGGCTGATTTTGGACAAAATAGAGAAATTCAGGGGTAACTGTCGGAGAGGTGAACCATCTGGTAAATGTGCGGGAAACGCCCAGTGGCTGTCCCATCCGGATCAGTTCTGTTTGATTGACTATGCCTATTTTAGTGGGGAGGTTACCCTCTAGCAATTGGTCTTCATAGGAGGAGAGATTTTTGATGCTGTTAAATTGCGGATCTTCCTTTACCATCAGATAGGTTTCCGGGATTAATCTGAATAGGTTATTAGATTCCGAGCCACCATGCTCGAAGAGGAAATTCTTCTCGTCGTTATTAGTGTTGGCTTGCAGATAGGTCCACCGGACAAGGTCGGTGAAGAGTTGTTTCGAGTCAGGGCTTAACTGTTCAGAAATTCCTTTGCGCATGAATAGAACAATGGCGACGTGGTTCTGTCTTTGCTCATGAGGATTTCCCAAAGGCATTTCGATCAGATCCAAAAGGGCAACCATCGTTTTATCGGAAGAGTCTTTGACTTTGCTGTAGAGCGGATGTTCTGCCATAAATTCTTTTCGCTGATGGGCATAGTGAGAATAGATATCGGAGGCAAACAGGTTTTTGTTTTCCTCGATATCATTGATATTGGGAAAGGTGAATTTTTTTCCAAATAGGGCTGTCAGCCGCTCTTCCATATGGGCGTTGATCTGATCGGAATATTTAGGATGCTTCCGACCTACCCACGAGTGAACTTTAGTTGCTACTTTGGTTAAATCGTATTGGGTATTGGCCTTCCGTTTCATCCGTTCATCATAGACCATCTTGCCGACGTCGAGGTGGATTAACCGGTCGTCCACCACACCGATGTTATGCATGATACCGTAGTCTACGTCATAGATCCCTTTGCGGTATTCTGTCAGGTATAAGTGGAATAGTTGATTGATCTTTTCTTTGGCCTCGTCGACCTTCCCTTTACTCAGAAGGGTTGTCATGTGGTCGCCAAGGGTCTTAGCTTTCACTTGCAGGACATAAGGGATCTTTTCCAGATCGATCAAACGGCGGAATCCCCATTTATCTATCAGCCGCACTTTTTTGTTGTCCCCTGCATTCAACTTGATATGGACCAGTCCGCTGTTGCGCCGGTTCAAGTCGTAAGCGAGCTTATGGCCATTGAAAGCTGCCAACCATTTATTTTCCCTTTTGATCGTGTGCTGTTGCCGATAGTCAGCGAATAATTCGATTTCAGGCAGCAGCTTCACAAGTGCTGATGGGCGGAATCGTTTGAATTTGAAAAGTTTTAAGACATAGTTGCCGTCGTCGCTGACAAAGACAAATGACTGTCCTCCTTCGCCTGTAAAAGTAAATGTTTGTCCTAGAATTTCATCGATTTTGGCCTTCTCGAACTCCGAGAGGGGAGATACCTCCCACTCCTGTCGCGGCGAATGGTTGGAAGTGATCTGCTTGACTTTGAGGTCGTCGCCAAAGTAGAAGAAGGAGCCGATTGCACCTACAATCAGTGCAAAACCAAGAAATAATCTAAAAAACCACTTTTTAATCATATGCTAATTATCCTAAAAACGGCGATTGGAAGGGGGGTCCAGACGCAAGATTTTGCCTCAACGCGTTCAGAATCAAAAGATTGCATCTGGAACCCCCTTCGAATCGCCGTTTCTAGGATTATAGGCAAAAGCTTCTTAAAATTGAATGGGAAATCACTTTTCTTTCTTTTTGTGGGGGCGGAAATTTGATGGAGTGTTTGTTTGCTAAGGGTTGAAACCATGCTATATTTGTATGTACAATATCCGTGCATAATGATATAATGATATGTAAAGAGGAGGGTATGGTGAAGCAAGATAGGATTGAAATCAGAACAAGTACCAGTGAGAGAAAGCAATTTGAAGAAGCAGCTTTTCTGAGTAGAATGAATCTTTCAGAATTTATGCGCAGATCTGCTTTAGATAAGTCTACTGAAATCATTCACAAAAGCACTTCAATTATGTTAACCAATGAAGATCGCGATGCTTTTTTAAATGCATTGGAAAATCCACCTGAACCAACGAAAAAAATGAAACAAGCGCTTAAACATCACAAACGATTAATTGATAACGGTTAACCTGTGATAACAATAAAATCGATAGTTGATGTAGATCCAACATTACTTCACTCATTTTCATGTGGAAACGACAATCTTGATACGTATCTTAAACAATTCGCCAGCCAAAATCACAAGAAAAATATTGGGAAGAGTTTTGTCGCTTTACATGAGGGTCGTGTAATTGGATATTATACTTTAAGTATGGCCCACATTGAATTTTCTGATATTCCAGAGGGACATAATCGGGGAATACCTAAGTATCCTGTACCTGTTGTCAGAATTGGTCGCCTTGCTGTTGATACCCAACTCCAGGGTAAAAAAATTGGCTCAGCTTTACTAATTGATGCATTAATAAAAATATTAGAAGCAACAAAAACTGTTGCTGCCTTTGCTGTGGTTGTTGATGCTAAAAATGAAAATGCTAAAAAATTCTATTCTAGTTTTGGTTTTATAGAATATAAAGACGATATGTCATTATTCTTACCTATGAAAACCATAAAAAAGTTTCTTTCTTAGTAAGCGTTCACGGGGTGGAGGGATACTCTATTTTAAAGAAACTTATTAATTCATTTGCTGTGCATTAGGATCCTGTGGCTGTGGATTATCTGTAAAACAATATGCTAATCACAGTTTGTAGACCTTAATCTTTCTTTTTAAATCTAGTTCAGCTAAGTTAATTT
>JABDDC010000023.1 GCA_013287815.1 Chlamydiota bacterium | reverse complement strand
CCCCGCAGTATACATGCGCAGCAAGTTTAGCACCGGCGAATAACATTCCGGCGGTAATCAGGAAACAGATGCCCAGATATTGCGGTTGATCAAACACCGATTTGATCGGCTTTAAAATCAACACCAGCGGAAAAAGGGGCAGTGTCCCTAAGACGACCTGCCAGAATCGCTTCGTGTCTGTTGTAAAGCTTTGTTTGATCTCAGGATAAAAGATATATATGATCGAACCGAGTGTCCCCAAGTGACAAATCAGATTAAAGAAGACGTATTTGTCCAAGTCTTGAAAGCCGAGAAAATATTGGCTTAACTCTAAATGGCCCGATGAACTGATGGGTAAAAATTCGGTCAATCCCTGGACGATCCCCAACAAGATCGCTTCCCATGTTGTCATAATGAGATCCTTATACGATTAAAATATCAGAGTGCCATGAGAGTCAGTATTTTACAAGGAAAAACAGGCGAATATGATGTGGGAATAAAAAAGGCCTTGATCACGGTGATCAAGGCCTAAAAGAGGGCGACCAACGGGATTCGAACCCGCGACATTTGGAACCACAATCCAACGCTCTAACCAACTGAGCTATGACCGCCATAAAGTACACTATTTTCAGCCATCCTCATCTTTTTAGTCAATGAAAAATGATGAGGAGAGGCGATGCAGGGTGCAATTAAAAGTGTAGGTCGATCATTTTTCGAGACAGTGCCCGTGCAAACCCGCGCATTTTTCAACGCAAAGGCGCAAAGGAACGCAAAGATCGCAAAGGTCTCTCGTAAAATGTCAATCACGCTAAAAATTAAACACAGAGGCACAGAGTCACAGAGGTCACAGAGGAAGATTAGGGACTTTATCAAATCAAATTTAAAGAATGAAAAAAAATATATGTTTGTTTCATTTTTTTCATATTTAATTATTATATGTCTTCAATATCAGTCCCTTTATCTGCTCCTGTTGCTCAACCGGTTCAATTACCGATAGAGGATTGTGTTACCGTTCAACCTACATTAAAAGGTGTCTGGTTTAAAGATGAGAAAGAAGTTGAGGAGGCTCTCGAATCAGGAAATGTAGCCCAGGTCGTAGAAAGCGCGATGCATGATGTTTCCGGATGTAGGTCCCTTTTTGTAGCTCCCGCACACTCGCCAGAAGGCGGTGCAAGGCTTCGCAAGCAAATCTTCTCTTAAACTTCGCGACTTAAATAAACGCGAAGTTCTCTTCGATTTCTTGTGCGAGGCGGCCGCGGAGGTAGATCATGAGGATGCAACAGAAGCAAATCCAGACGATGAGAAAGACAACAGGAAATGTGTCCAGCGTCAGGTAATGGTCGATCTCTTTGGGCATGCCGTAGGTGAACTGAAGGACCTTTTTAGTGTAGTAATTATTCGCATTGTGAATCCATTCACCCACATATGGGATAAAAGAGACAAGGGTTCCAAGTATCAGTAAAGACATCGATCCGCTAATCAAAATGGGGAAGAAGAAATTGTACAAGATACCCATCACGGGGAATTGATGGAAGTAAAACAATGTCAAAGGCAACGCCAGCAAATTGACTGCGATCGTCATCGACAAACCCTGCCTGAAGAAGGCTAGAACGATGTATCCGTGCTGATTTAACTTGTCCATCTCAACAGCTTCTGACAAGCGCCTTTTGGCAAAAACGTTGCATAAAAGTTGATCTATCGGTGAATACATCAATAAAATGGCAGACGTTGTCAGAAAACTGAACTGGAACGCCAACGTTTTACTAAGCAATGGATCAAACGCCAAAACAAGTATCAAAGCTACTCCTAGTGAATTTAAAGAGCTGCTTTGCTTTTCCCACAGGTAGCTGGCAAGGGTAATGGAGCACATCAGCCAGGCGCGTAATACTGATGCATTGGTTCCTAGAAAAAAGCAGTAGCAGGCCATCAAAATAAGTAATAATATTGCTGAGGCTGATCTGGAAATTACCGACCGTGTAATTAAACTAAGCATCCCGGCGATGATGGCGAAGTGGAATCCTGAGATTGCCATGATATGTTGCAGGCCAAATCTGGCAAATTCGTTCCTCATCCACAGGTCGTCAAAATTTCCTGTTGCCAGTCCCGCCAGGAAATTGCCGCTGTTCCTATCTTTGAATTGCCTTTTGATCCAGTTGGTCGCTTCAGTTTTCCAAACATATCTTTTTTCTGCAAGACTCCATGATCCATCCACAATATCCCATGGATTATTCTTTGAGACTTTCACAAGATAGTCGCTATATTCATTTTGTGCGAGAGTGCCATGGAGGATATAATCATGATCGGCCAAAGGCCTGACAACATCATCGGAAGCTATGAGAGAAACTGTACATTTGATGTTTGAAGCTATGGAAGTGTTCGGGTGTTTATCCGAAAAGAATGATTTTAATTCGCAAAGGTAGATCCAACGTACGCCAAAAGGACTTTTCTGATTTGTTAACGACAAAATGGAGATATGGGCTTTTCCTTGAATTCCCTTTTCCGGTAATGCGGACGATTGATAGGCAGTCTTCCCATAACCCCAGGCAGCAAAGAAGAGAGTCAGGCTTAAAAGAAGGTGGATGATTTGGCTTTTTTCCAATAGAAAGGGAATCCAAAGCAACAAAGCAGGTAAAAGTATGTAATAGGCACCATAAAACGAGGCATAAAATCCTAATAAAGTGGCAATTCCGTATAGTAATGCAGGATGTGGAATCCAGAATTTGATCCAATGGCGAAGTATATTCATGCATAGATTTTAAATTAAAAATATTTTTATTGGAAGTAATTTCTGGTACTTACCTTCTACCTTTTCATTTAATCTATATTTTGATAAAAGATGTCTAAAAGGAAGAATATGGATAAGCACGCACTTGAATATTATATACCTTATTCAAAGAAGGACTCGCAAGGGCATTTCCATCGAGTTATTGATTTGAATACAGACCAAAAAATCTCATGGAGTGAAGCTTCTAAGTTATCACCTCACCTCGGCAAAGGGTGGTATGAATTGTCACACCTTAGTAATCAGGATAGGGTGGATTTTACAAAAGAGTTTTGGTTGTCAAAACTACCTTATCATTCAATGCTGGATGAGTTCCTAAATAAATTTTTTTCTGGAATTGATGATATCGCTGTTTTTCTCACTCAGAGAACATATGATGATAAATTTGAAGCCGAGATGATTTATAGTTTATCAGGTAATAGCGGATTTTATCGCGGCTATGCTCCGGCCAAAGAAAATGAAATTATTGCCTTGCAAAAAGTTTTTACTGACTATATCCTACCTTCTGATTACTTAGCGTTTCTTCAAGTCCATAATGGTTTTGCAAAGTTGACTGATACAGGCATTACAAAGTCGAGTGAAATGGAAAATAGTTATCAAGAATTTCAAAGAATGTTGGAAAAAGAGTTCCCCCTTTCCACTTCTTCCGGCGACCCTGTTAATCCCAAATCCTTAATTCCTTTTTATAAATCCTTCGGCATGGAGTTCTATCAGTGTTTCTGGGGTGAATGGTATCCCGAGCAGGAAATGGGGACAGTCTATTATTCCAGCACGACGAAGACAATACTGACTTCAAAGAAGCAAGATGACTTTGTGGAAACGATGGCGTTCAAGACTTTTACTGACTGGCTGATGTTTTACCTGGAAAAAATAACATAACGATGGTCAAGTACCTAGTAAAAGACTTACATGAAAAACATGGCAAACAGCTCGGTCTGGAGCTGACAGCCGGCAAAGCGGGAATGAACCGGCGTATTCGCGTACCTGAAGCGCAGCGCCCTGGAATCAGCCTTTCCGGCTATCTCAAAAACTATGCTGAAAAACGACTCCTGATTTTTGGAAAGGTGGAGATTGAATACTTAAGGGATCTCGACCAACGTGTGCGTGTCGAGCGGCTTGAAGCGGTACTGACACAGGAGACGCCTGCTATCATCATCGCCAGAAGGTATCGTCCCCCAAAAGAGTTGAGGTCCCTTTGCGAGCGGTATAAAATCCCACTGTTCAGAACAAACCTGTCGACCATGAACCTCCTCAGCAAACTCATCGTCATCCTTAAAGAGGAGTTCGCCCCTTCGGTCAGCATCCACGGCACCCTTGTAGAAGTATTTGGAATGGGTGTGCTTATTCAAGGCGACTCTGCAGTTGGTAAAAGTGAAGCTGCTCTTGGACTGATTGAAAAAGGCCATCGGCTGATCTCTGATGATATCGTCAGGGTGAAAAAGAAAGAAGAGTCTTATCTGGAAGGATCGGGGATCGCCTTGACACGCCACCATATGGAAATCAGGGGCATTGGAATCATCAACGTTGCTAACATCTATGGAGCTTTCTGCGTTAGGAATCAAAAAAGCATCGACATCGTCGTCAAGCTTGAGTTTTGGCGCGACGACCATTTTTACGACCGCGCCGGACTAGACGAAAACTACACAACTATTTTAGGAATCAAACTTCCCTATTTGATCCTGCCGGTCAAGCCCGGTCGCGATGTTGTCCTCCTTCTGGAGACTATTGCCCTCAACCATCGCCTGAAAGATATGGGCTATAATTCGGCTCAGGAGTTCAACGCCCGGGTTCTGGAAATGACTACTACCAAGAGAAAGTCTCGTTTGTTAAAGGAAGAAAAGATAGTAAAAAAAAATAACCCCAGCATCTATTTTAGACGCGCAGGAGAAGACCGTTGAAGCTTATTAAGAAAGTACAAGTCAAAAATCGGTCTGGCCTCCACACAAGGCCGGCTACCACAATAGTGAAAATGCTTCAAAACTGCAAATGTGATGTCTCCTTTATCCATAAGCAGGAAACTGTCAATGCCAAAAGCATTCTGAGCATCCTGATGCTGGCAGCCAAGAAAAATTCCAAAATTACAATCGTAGTCGACGGGGAAGATGCGGATCAGACCTTGAATAAACTTGTTGAAGCCTTTGATAATCAATTTGGAGAGTGATCAATGCAGGTTGGATTAGTAGAAGAAGTGATAAGGGGTAGCCCTATTTGCCGAGGCATAGCCATAGGAAAACTTTTTTTCCTGAACCGTAAAGAATTCGCTGCATCGGATACCCCTATTCATCCAAACCAGACAGAAAGGGAAGTGGAGCGCTACCGGACAGCGCTTGCGCGTAGCAAGCAGGACCTCAAACGATTGCAAAAACAGCTAGAAGCAGAAAGCGCTCTTGAAGGTATTCTTATTCTTGAAGCGCAGCTGGAAATGTTGCATGATCCGCTTTTGACTGAAGAGATCGAGAAAGAGATCAGGATCACCAATAAAAACGCTGAATTTGTTTTTCAGCAGGCTCTTTTTAAATTCAAAGATCAGTTTCAAGCATTAAACGACACCTTCTTCACTGAGCGATTTAAGGACCTTCAAGATCTTTCTAGAAGGATTTTCAGCTATCTTAATGAAAGCGGTGGTCAGAGCATTAAAGATGTTTTACCCCATTCCATTGTGTGTGCATTGGAGCTGACAGCATCTGATGCGGCTGAAGCTTCTTCCTGGTATGTCGGAGCGTTCATTACCGAAAATGGGGGAGCCACCTCGCATGCTGCTATCGTCGCCAAAGCTAAGGGAATACCCTACGTCACCAATGTCAACCTCGAATATTTGAAACAGTACCCGGAAAGTTCGATTATAGTCGATGGCAGGACCGGAAAAATTATTATCAATCCCGGCGAATCGACTCTCAAGCAGTACGAAAACCTCAAAAAGAAGATGCATGGGCAGATCCAGGATTTCAAAAAAGCAGCTAAATGGCCCGCACAGACATTCGATGGCTATACAGTTCGATTAACGGCGAATTTGGACTCCACGCAGGAACTCGATCTTATAAATCAGCTAGGGGGCAGCGGCATCGGCTTATTCCGGTCTGAATATATGTTCCTGCCTAAGTATGAAGTCCCTTCTGAAGAAGAACAGTTTCAGTTATATTACCATATCGTTGAAAAAATGAAGGAGCTCCCTGTAGTCATTAGGACATTTGACCTGGGAGGAGATAAATCGTCGCTTCATCCGACTAATTCTTTAGGACGAAACTGTGTCATTGGATCGAGGACGACAAGGCATCTGTTAAAAGAGAAAGATTTGCTTAAAACACAGCTAAGGGCTATTTTAAGGGCCAGCGAATTTGGGAATATAAGCATCCTCTTTCCCATGATCGCCACCTTGGCAGAGCTCAGAGAAGCTAAGCAACTTGTCCATGAAGCGGCCCAAGAGCTGAAGATGAAAAAAATCCCTCGCATTGGATGCATGATGGAGGTCCCTTCTGCTTGTATGGTAGCAGACCATTTTGCAAAAGAATGCGACTTTCTTTCCATTGGTACCAATGACCTGGTGCAATATTCCCTGGCAATCGACCGAAGCGACCAGATGCTCAGTGAATTCTATGAACCGACCGACCCTAGTGTCATTCGATTGATTAAATTGATCACCGGCGAAGCCAGCCGGTTGAATGTGCCTGTTTCCGTTTGCGGAGAGATCGCCTCAGACCCACGCTTCACCCCGCTGCTGCTGGGCTTGGGTATCCAGGAGCTTTCCGTGGCGCCGCGCTATCTTCCGATCGTCAAGAATGCCATCAGAAGCGTCAGCATCGTCGATGCTGTTTCCCTCGCAGAAAAAGCCCTCGACCTCAAAACATCTCAGGAAATCCTTCAGCTCCTCGTGCAGGAGTACAAGAAGAATGTTCCCCACGACCTCTTCTACAACATAAGCTAATGGACAAAAGGGCGGCGCAGCCCTTTTGCGAGAAGCGTTGCTTGCGAAGCCTTGGAGTGCGGTGCTCTGCACCGCCTTCTGGCGCTACTGTGGGATTCACTGATGTTATCGAGAAACGCCTGTAGCATTAGTATCGTGTTTAGAGTGAGAATGGTCTTTACAATAGCGCTAAAAGGCGGTGCAGAGCACCGCACTCCAAGGCTTCGCAAGCAACGCTTCGCGCAAAAGGGGCTTCACATCTGCCGCTTCTTCGAAGATTAGCGCAATCCGCCTAAGAGGCTTGACAAATCGGGGAGGCCGCCCATGCCGCCGGAGGATTTCTCCTTCATTTTTTTCTGTGCGTCGGCGTGGGCCGCTTTGATGAGCAGCTGGAGCCCTTCGATATCGTCGGGATCGACACATTCAGGCTTAATTTTTAAATCCTTCATGTCACCTTCACCTGTTAGTATCATTGTGACGAGGCCGTTGCCGGCTTCACCAACAACTTCAGCTTTCATGAGTTCATCCTGCATCTTGCTGAACTGATCTTGCATGGCTTTGGCTTCTTTCTTCTTTTTAGCAAATCCTGTTCCCACTTTATTCTCCTTTGTTATTTTTTCTGCAGCTTCCCTTCAAGCTCAATGGCAGCAAAATGGAAGAGGGTGTCGTAGTCGTGTGTCTTCTTCCCGTTTGGAGCTTCTTGAGGCGGAGTCACTACCTTCGCAGTGACCGGTTGTGGAGGGGGCAGCGCTGCGGGCTGCATCTTTCTTCCCAGATCAGCCGGTGTCGGCGTCGGATCTTCGCTTATCGATGTGACTAAGGACGGCTTAACTTCTTGTTTAATAACAGGTTTCTCTTCAACTTTTTTGACTTCCTGCTTAACAACCGGCTTTTCTTCAACTTTTCGAATCTCTGTGTTTTCTCTGTGCCTCTGTGCCTCTGTGTTTAAATTTGTTGTTTGCACCGGACTCCGAATTTCTCCTTCCAGCTCACTCAACCTTTGCACCAGCTGTTCGATGGGTAGGCGGAAATGGCTGCGTACAACATGAAGCAGCACAGCTTCTAAGGCAATTCTGCCGCAGGCTGAAAAACGGATCTGATTTTGCGATTCGATCAGATAGTCGATGAGGTCGAGGCATTGCTCCTGAGTGTACAAGTTAGCAGCCGCCTGATATTGTTCCTTCTCTGCTGCCGAAAGGGCAAGCAAAATGGAGTTGGGTCCTGACAGTTTAACAAGTAAGATGGTCCGGAAGTGTTCGATCAGTCCTTCGATAAAGTGGAGGAGGTCTTTGCCTTCTGAGAATATGCGTTGGGCTATTTCAAACACCTTAATAAAGTTTCCGTCTTTGCCAGCACGGTCCAGCTCGAAGTAGGCGTTGCGCGGCATCAATCCCAAAATTGAACCGACAGCATCGGCGCCGATTTTGCCATCGGAAAAGGCGATGATCTGGTCGAAGAGCGACTCGGCATCGCGCAGTCCACCTTCGGCCCTTTGGGCGATCAGCCGGAGCGCTTCATCTTCGACTTCAACGTTGAGGGACTCTGCGATGGAACGGAGCTTGGCAGCGATTTGTTGGGCGGGGATGCGGTTGAGGTTGTAACGCTGGCAGCGGGAGAGAATGGTTGGAAGGACTTTATGGGGCTCGGTAGTGGCAAAGAAAAACTTCACCTTAGGCGGTGGCTCTTCCAATGTCTTTAGCAAGGCATTGAACGCCTCTTTTGTGAGCATGTGTACTTCGTCAATGATATAAACTTTATACTGCCCTGATGCTGAGGCATAGCCGACAGTCTCATTGATTTGTCTGATATCTTCGATACCGCGGTGGGAAGCACCGTCGATCTCTAACACGTCTAAGGAAGCACCGGAAGTGATTTCACGGCAGGAGGAACATTTGTTGCAGGGTTCACCTTCATCAGTCAGGCTTAGGCAGTTGAGCGCTTTGGCAAAGATCCTTGCCAAGGTTGTCTTACCTGTCCCGCGTGATCCGCAAAACAGATAGGCTTGGGCTAGCCGCTTATTTTTAAGGGCGTTTTTTAAAGTGGTGACGATCGCTTCTTGACCGACGACATCTTTGAATCTTTGGGGGCGGAATTTCCGCGCGATGACTTGATATTCAGGCATAATAAACCATTTTTCATTAATTTTAATCCTAATCGGAATAAAATTGCGATATAAAAAGGGACTAATGGGACATATGGGACGAATAGGACTTACAGTACAAATTTATATGTCCCATATGTCCTATTCGTCCCATACGTCCCTTTATTTACAAGGAAACATTTTTTTTCCTTTCCATAATACTAACACTTATATCATCATTAATACATATTTGAGAGGCATATGGAAAATATTTTAGAGTCAGTGATTTTGATACTATTCGGGATGACCGCATTCAGTTCCGTTTTCTTTTTTATCAGATCGAAAAACCTTCAAAAAGAAAACACCCAGCTTAAAGGGGACTTGGCAAAAGAGTGCGAAAGAAGGATTATCGCGGAAGAAAAAAACGTCCGTCATATTGAATTTGAAAAAAAATTGACCGATACCTTTAAGGCCGTCTCTTCTGATGTTCTTAGAAGCAATAATCAATCCTTTTTGGAGTTGGCTACAGCGCAATTTGAAAAGCTGGAACAGAAATCACACCATGACCTGACATTACGCCAGAAATCGATCGATGACTTGGTTAAACCCATTCACACTACCTTGCAAACCGTCGATCAAAAAATATCCGAGCTGGAAAAGGCCCGCCTCGTTGCCTATACGAGCGTCACCGAGCAAGTTAAATCATTGGCAACATCCCATACACAATTACAATCAGAAACAGCTAAACTGGTGAAGGCCCTTAGGGCTCCGCATGTGCGCGGACGATGGGGTGAAATTCAGCTGAAACGGGTCGTTGAAATGGCTGGGATGCTGGAGCACTGCGACTTCCTTCAACAGGAATCTGTCACAGTGGATGAACGGAGGCTTCGTCCCGACCTCATTGTAAAACTTCCCAACCATAAGCAAGTTGTGGTTGATGCTAAAGCACCTCTGTCGGCCTACCTTGAATCTCTTGAAGCCCCTGACGATACGTTAAGACTAGCGAAACTGAAAGAACACGCAAAGCAAATTAGAACTCATATCAATCAGCTGGCTGCCAAGGCGTATTGGGATCAGTTTCAACCTACACCGGAATTCGTTGTCCTGTTCCTCCCTGGAGAAACATTTTTCAGTGCTGCTCTGGAGCAGGATCCGGAACTGATAGAATATGGGGTCGAGCAAAAAATCATCGTAGCAACACCAACGACACTGATTGCTCTGCTCCGGTCCGTAGCCTATGGGTGGAAGCAGGAGCTCATCGCGGAGAATGCCCAGCATGTGAGCAACCTTGGGAAAGAACTCTACGACCGTATCCGCATCCTTGTCGAGCACTTCGATGAAATCAAGCGGGGCCTAGATCGCACCGTCTCTGCGTACAACAAAGCTGCGAGCTCCTTTGAATCGCGCATCCTCACCAGCGCCCGCCGTTTCAAAGAACTCGGGGCCTCCAATGGGCAAGAAATAGCTGTCCTCGAAGAAATCACCACCTCCCCGAAAGAGGTCCGCGCTTCCGACTGACGCAAAAAATTATACACAAAGACACGAAGACACAAAGAAAAGACGAAAAGCTATTAGTGTCCAAAAGATTGAACGTGAATTTAAATTTAAAGATTGGATATGGCCACCAAAAAAGAAATAAAACAGCATTTAAAAATAGCCCTAAGTGATGTAGGCAAGATAGAACCGTGGTTTGATAAGGATGTTAATTCCTGGGTCTTTGAACATCCTAGCTATCCAGTCGGATGTGGGGGAGATTCCAGAGAGGAAGTTATAAAAAAGTATCCACTTTACCTGGAAGAATTTATTAGCGAAAGGCTTAACAATAATGTTAGCCCCACAGTAGAAATAAGGACAAAAGGAAAAGGTGGAAAGAGGGAAGGTGCTATCATATATTAATAAATTAAATTTTTCAAAATTAATTTGACATTTATCTAAATTATATGATAGAATGCCTTTATAAAACAGAAAAATGGATTAAATAATATGGATAGTAGAATTCAATGTATTGAATATTCTCGAGATACAACATTTCAATATCAGTTATTGCCATCGGCTTTTAAAATTGCAGAATTTCCAACATATTACTGTTTTGAGAAATGGAAATATTCCAGAGATTTATGGAATGCAGACACGCAAACTAACGAAGAATGGTATAAAAATCGATCACTGGCTGTCTTAACAGGGATTTCAAGCATGGCCGGCGGAATGATTGCTTTACCAATTACTTTATGTGCTGCCCCTATCACTATGGTTGCTGATATTGTCATTGGAATAGGTGAGTGTGCTTTTTGTATTTATAAACAGGTAGCGAGGGATGAAATACTTACGATTGCTCACCGTAAGTTTGTTATTTCCCCATGTCAACATCTTGCATTCTGTTTAGGAGCAATTGTGACATTAGGCAGTATGTATCTATTTGCTGCTCTTAAATTTGGCTATTTTTCACATGTAGCTTTAATAGCTTGGCCACTATCTTATGGTTTTGCCCAATCTGCAGTAGGAAATCTACCGAAAAGTTTAAATCATCATTCGTTAAATATCTTTATTAATGGTGGTGTAGGGGACTCTTCATACGGTGTCTATACAAAATTTGCAGATATCGATCTTAAAGAGAAATTTGGAATTGGACCAAGTACTCAAAATATTAGCCCTCCAAATTCGGGTGGATTTCAGCAGCAAGCTTCAAAGGAAATCGATCCAAATAAATGGAAAGATTACCTGAAGACAGAAGTGCAATTCATGAGATCAGTGAATGATGCCTCACTGTCCAAAGATTATATCGATTTTAAAAAACGACTCATCAATAAATGTCTGCCAAAAGAACTCTTAGGGCTACCGGAAGGCTTTTCAAAAGATGATCTTAATGGAAAATATCATAGTCTAAGTCTACTTGTTCACCCGGACAAAAATCAGCCTAGACTAAAAGAGGCCGAGTCACTATTTAAAGTCCTGCAACACGCAAAAAGCTTGCTTGAAAAGCAATTTGAACAGAAGAACAATAACTAAAGTCCATTTTCGTACCCGTGCTCGTACCAGAAAGTCCCACGTGAGGTAACTAGAATTTGCTTGCGAAGCCTTGGAGTGCGGTGCTCTGCACCGCCTTCTAGCGATATTGTAGGTTAAGTTTTCATTGTAACAACAGATACTAATGCCATCAGTTAGCGAATATTTAGCGAGAGTGAATTCCACATACACGCTAAAAGGCGGTGCAGAGCACCGCACTCAAAGGCTTCGCAAGCGGCAATTCAGGCTACCCCACGCGCGACTTTTCGAGCACGGGCACGATTTGTTCTTGGTGTCCTTATTAATTAGGACTCCTGAAATTAACCGCTTCGAGAATATGATCCGGATGGATATGTGGCGACTCGGCCAGATCGGCGATGGTCCGCGACACTCTAATAATACGGTCGCAGGCCCGAGCCGACAAGCTCATATTCTCTATGGCAGTATGCAAGATAGAAACGCATTCAGGGCTTAGGGGGCACTGAAGTTTGATTTCTCTTGGCGTTAGCTGCGAATTAGTCCTGGTTTTACCGAGCCGCTGGTGTTGGATGGCGCGCGCCCTCTCAACACGAAGCCTGATGACTTCCGATGACTCGCTAGGTGGCTCCTTCAACATCTCGGCATAGCGGAAGTGAGGGACTTCGATGTGCATGTCAAGCCTATCCCAAAGCGGTCCGGAAATTTTGCTCCGGTATTTTTCTCTTTGGAGCTCAGTGTCTTTGCACGCTTTTTCGGGATGCCCCAGGTAGCCGCATGGGCAAGGGTTCATCGCTGCCACGCACATGATATTGGTTGGAAATGTGAAGCTTCCGTAAGCTCTTGCGATTGTTACTTTGCGGTCCTCCAGGGGCTGCCTCAACACTTCCAGAACAGAGCGGGAAAATTCGGGCAGCTCGTCCAAAAATAATATTCCATGATGGGCAAGTGATACTTCTCCGGGCCGCGGATTCGTTCCGCCTCCAATCAGTCCGGCATAGCTCACGGTATGGTGCGGCGAACGAAAGGGCCTTTGGGTGATCATACTTTTCCCTTCAGGCAGTAGTCCGGCAACAGAATGGACGCGGGTCACTTCCACTGCTTCCTCGAGGGTCAGGTCGGGCATAATGCCAACCAAAGCCTTTGCCATCAACGTCTTTCCCGTACCTGGCGGTCCGGTAAGAACAATATTATGACCACCAGCGGCAGCAACTTCCAGGGCTCTTTTGACATGTGCCTGTCCTTTGATATCGGAAAAATCGACAGCAGGGATCGTATTTTTAAAAAGGGATAAGTCGCTTTGCTGCGGGGTAGGTTGAATGGTATTTGGATTTTCAAAAAAGCGGACAGCTTCTCTTAAAGTGCTGATTGGATAGATCTTGATCCCATCAAGAAGAGATGCTTCCCTGGCATTGCTGGCAGGCAGCAGTACCCCTTTTTTTCCTTGCTCTTTGGCTAGCATAGCGATTGCCAAGGCTCCGACAACAGGCCGCAGCTGTCCACTGAGACCTAGCTCGCCGACAATTAAATAATCATCGAAATTACAGTTTTTAATGTGTCCCAAAGATCTAAGCAGCCCCATGGCTATGGGAAGGTCGTAGAGGACTCCCTCCTTTTTTAAATCGCCCGGCGCCAGGCTGACTGTACAGTAGATTAACCCAATTTGAAATCCTGAATTTTTGACGGCTGTTAATACTCTGTCTTTTGATTCCCTAACTGCTGTATCGGGTAGTCCAACGATAACAAAAGACATTTTATCTGTTCCACTAGGGGAGGCATCCACTTCAACCTCAACAGGGAGTGCATCGAGACCATACAATGAAACGCAGAAGATTCTAG
This sequence comes from Chlamydiota bacterium, assembly GCA_013287815.1. Taxonomy (GTDB): domain Bacteria; phylum Chlamydiota; class Chlamydiia; order Chlamydiales; family Parachlamydiaceae; genus JABDDC01. Next base: position 13,793 of record JABDDC010000023.1, on the reverse strand, counting down.
ATAATGACATGATCAGCCTCGGAAAAATTAATAATATGACATTTTATTGATTTTTATGGAATGGTGTTGTATAAGCGGTTACTAATGAAACTTTAAAGACCTAAAGGGAGATTTTAAATGAGCACTTTTGTTAATAATATTTTGGGTCAAGCCGATCCATTTGTTCCCGGATTTATCAGTACTTATTCGAGTCAGTTTACAACAGCGGTATTTTGGGGCCCAGTGGCTCTGCAAGTCATTACAACTACTTTTCAAGCCCGCAAAAAGATAGACGATATCAAAAAAAATTATGTTAAAATTCTGGCTGCCGGAATTGTCACAACTGCAGGTGTTGCCTATACAGTATATGCGACTAGAATGGGTATTATCAACCCGTCGCAAATTTATCAAGCGTTTAAAGCGATTCCATTTGTTCAGACGCTTCAAACCTATATACAACTCCTTAAAACGATGGATCAACTGCTCCCGCAATCACAAATCTTGATCGTAGGGATTTACTCATCCCTTGGCGTATTGCATTCATTAAAACCAATCTTCTTTAAAAATGATAGAGATGCTGATAATGTTAAGAATGTCTTTAGCGCTTGCATCGGACTTGGAACGGCATATATGATGCAAACTGGGCGCATTGCTGCTGTCTGGAGCTCCTCTGCAGCCGGATTACTACTCCTGTTACCAAACTTACAGGCCGTGAATTTGATCGGAACAATGTTGGTCAATGATTCCATTCTTGATTGGGTTAAACCAAATCGCGATCCTTATGACTTTACAGCCATCATCATCAATAACCTCAATCCGATGATTACACAGTTGACCTACTGCAGCGGTGTCCAGCTCATCACCGACCGCTTCTTCGGTTAAATGCTAAGAAGGCATTTAGCTTCGAAGTCGTTGTAAAAACTTGAATAAATAAATCAAAGGAGAGTTATGAAAAAACAAATTACAAACATATCTATACATCAGTCCAGTTTGATTCTGGCGCTGTTGCAAACCATTATTTCTTTTATTTTTATTGCTATCCCAGTCTTCATTATAGACTTAGTCCATAAAAAATGGGGCTTGGGTATTACAGAACTGATTGTATTGCCGATTCTATATTTTGTATTCACATATATAGTGCTAGCGGTCACGTTTTTCTTTTATAATTTTATCGCCAAACACAGGGGTGGTATTGAAATTGAAGTGACAGAAAAATAAAAAGGGCGGTGTAACCGCCCTTCCAATCGCCGTTTCCAGGTTCAACAAGCCTTTTTCTCACAGAATGACTTCAGCTTGTTGATCCATTCTTGAGGTATGCCGGCTTTTCCGCGGTGTGCTTCATGCAAAACGAACCCTTTTGCACGCTTTGGTGTCAATAGGGTGGTACTGAGGGTCGACTCCCAGGCATCCCATTCATTAGCGTTCGGATTTTTCAGTTTTTTTAACCAGTTCCATCCAAAGCTGACATGAGAGATCTCATCTTTTAAAATGGTGGCCATCAGCTGTGCGGAATTTTCGTCTCCATGATGCAAGAATGACTTTCCGTACATGGGTGCGAAATCGAGGTTAGCCATTTCAAAGGTGAGACTCATCATGCTGATATAATGGAGTGGGGAGGTAATTTGGGGAGTGTGATTCCAGAAGTGTCTATAAAGAGGTAAATCTCCAAAGCGGATGCCTAACTTTTCCATCGCATCCATATAGAGCCGTACATGCCCCTGCTCTTCGTATAAGGTGTTGGCCAGCCCCTTGCGAAAATATTTTGGCGCATCGGGAAAGGCTAATAGGGTAAAAGCCATGATTTCAACGGCAAGTAATTCATGTCCCGCAAAGCGATGTAGGCAAATGGCCCTTTTGTCCGGATCATGGTGTTCTTGGAATGGAGGCAGTTTTTCTTCCCTGGTTCTCCAGCTAAAACCCATTCCAGAAGGCCTGACAGGTTCTTTAAATACCAGAGGTGGGCCCGGCTCATCATCGGTGAGTTCACCGGGATGAGCCAGCTTCCCTTCTAACGTGTCAGCTTCAAGGATCGATTTTGCCCATTCATGCAGTTCCATCTATTCTATCGATAAGACAAAATAAGCGGGGAAAGCGTAATTGTTGTTTGGACGTGATGTAACGCGCATTTCAACTTCATGGCCTATAAGGTCCTTCAGGTTGATTTGCGTACTGTATAAATATGCAATGGGCAGCTTCGTCGTCGTATTGATCAGCAGGTAGTCACCAGGTTTATTTTTCACAGGACGGCTATAAGACTCTAAGATCCCTTTGATGACTGTTGAATTGCTTTTCTGCTCTTGATAGTAAGCTCCCGGATTATCTTCGCCTGACTTTTCAGACCATTCCATAAAGAGCTTCTCTTCTTGTGGAAGCCACTCAGCCATGTTCACAGGGAGCCTGGAATTATTTTTGACTGCGGGATTCATCACCACAGTCTGATTGGCCCTCAGCTGCTCTTCCAACGTTTCTACTTTTCTCTTATGCGAATTAAGTTCTTCTGCCAGTTTTTGATTTTTCAATTCAAGTTCGGCAGACGACTTGTTGGAATGTTCCAAATAGGACAGCTTTTTTTGTGCATAGACTTGTTCGACAGCAGTGAGAGCTGATTTAGCCTTATCGGCAGCATCTGGAAAATCTGTGAAATCGTAAATGATATGCTTATAATTTGCTTTGATGGGCTCAATGTTAATTTGATTGAACGGTTTTTGCAGTTCTGATTGGACAACACCGTCAGTAGTGCTGAGAAGGTTATAGACCTCTTCCTGGCGCTTCATTTGGCGCGGATACATATTGCCATCGCCTACTTTTTCCACATAGTCTTTCGCAACGTAGAATTTGGCACTGCTTGGCAGCTTCACCTCATACCATTTGTTGTTTTGCGGACTGATTGTCCCTTGGATCTTATCACCGGAATTCAGTTGCGCAATGACTGGTGCATCAGTATCAGGCTTGGTTCTTACGTTGACCCTATTCCCTTCAATGATTCCATCTAAAACAAACGTTCTAAAGACATATCCTCTAGTTTTTTCAGGGGGCTGAATAGCAAGAAATTCATCGGCTTCGCCGCGCGCTAAAACATAGTCGCCTTTGTTCAGCTCGCCCATTACCAGTCCTTCATAACTTGGCTGCAGACGAACACGGACTTTATTCTTGATCACCTTTCCGGTAAATGCATCTTCGGTTGCCGGTGCATTTGTTTTTGGCTGCAGATTTGCCTGTTCAGCTTGTAAGTTGAACGAAGAAAATAAAATGGATAATGCAAATAAAGAGGGAGATAATTTCCTCATAGCGATAAACCTCTTAGTTAAGTCTTTCATAAATAAGAGGATTCTAAGTTTTTGGGAAATTAAACGAAAGAAAAAAAATGCGTCTTCTTTCTTTCCGTGAACGTGCCCGAGCCTGTGACGCCAGAAATAAACACAGAGGCACAGAGATCATAGAGAAAAATATAGGAAAAAAATAAGCCAGCATTAAAAATCGTAGATATTTGCACACATTAGAAATAATTTTTGTGGTTCTGCGACTTTCTCTGTGATCTCTATGGTTCTGTGTCTCTGTGTCTCTGTGTTTAATTATCGCGTCAAGGCTCGAGCACTTTCGCTTTCAGGGGTTTAGCTTTTTAGCACTGCTAATATGTGTTCACAACCTTCTTGACCACAAGTACATCCAACTGGATCACCAAGGTATACATTATATTTTTCATTTGTATCCAATTTATTGGTGACTGAGTAAAGCTTATCATCTGTCTGAGTGATGATCCATTGCTGGAACTGGAGTTCATCGTTTGATATTACTTCTGCCGTTATTTCGGGATGCTCTACAGTCTCAGTCGGATTGATCGCCTTAAGTATTTGGCAGTAAAAGCAATTGCAATTTTGTACAGGCTGGACCAACAGCTTGGACTCTTCCTGATTGAATATTTTAGAGATGACGCTGAGTTTTTCTAAAACTTCTGGTGGGAGATTGGGAGCGTTGGACTGTGCGGGATTATGCTGCATAGGAATAGGCATCGCTTCCATCCCATTGATAGAAAATCCACCCCCAGGTCCATCGCCCAAGGGGATAAACATCTGCTTAACCATTTCAACCTTTTGAGATTGCGCCGGGTGATCTTTTTCTAAGTAGGCAGCATGGCATGCGAAGATTTGATCAATGATCTCAGGGGGGAGATTGGGTATGTTGATAGTGTCTCCATCCCTAACCGTAATGGCTAATACACCACCTTTAATATGAATGGTGGCAATACGCGACCAGTCAGTTGAAAGATAGGGTGGAATACTTAGGATTTTATCGCTGATTTTTATTTTCATAAATTCTCCTTTGGCAATTCCCAATCATCTAAAAATTAATGATTTAAGGAAATTTAACTGCCTTTCTTAACTTGATTGTACGAAATAACTCTTTTTTTTGCAACAGGATTTAGCACTCGAGGTGTCTAACTGCTGGAATTCATGTTTTTTAAGGGTTTTTGATTTTTTTTCTTGTCTCGATCTCTGATGGTGATTATTATGAATTTTATTTAAATATTACTAAGGAAGAAACCGTGACCATTAAAAATTTCGTACTTGATACTAACGTTCTCCTTCATGATCCTTCTGCAATTACCAAATTTCCCAGGTCTAATGTCATTATTCCCGTGGCTGTCTTGGAAGAGCTGGATAAAATGAAGAGAATGCCAAGCGACCTTGGAAGAAATTCCCGCGAGACCATCCGGCTGCTTGATTCTCTCAAGACTACCGGAACCGGTAATCTCCATTCAGGAGTCAAGCTGGAGAACGGAGCAACTGTCCGAATCCAGCTGGAAGTGAAAACTGATTACAAGTATAACTTTGCTTTAACGATCAACGACAACCGCATTATAATGGCAGCCTTTCTTTTGCTAGAAGAGGGCCAAAAAGTCATTTTTGTTTCGAAAGACTTCGCTGCCCGTCTAAAAGCCGAAGCCCTCGGCATAGAAGCAGAAGATTACGAAAACCTTAAATATTCCTATGATGAGATCTACAAAGGGCTCAAAAAGATCGAAATGGAAAAGCATGAGATCGATCTTTTCTATAAAGACAGCAAACTGAAATTGCCCAAGGTAGAAGCCTATCCCAATGAATATTTTGTTATGACCTCACCGGAACATTCCTCGGCAGTGGGTAAATATGATCCGGCCACACAAAGTGTCGAAGCACTCCTCAAACTGAATAATATTTGGGGAATAAAGCCACGCAACGTCGAGCAGCGCTGCAGCATGGATTTACTTCTGCGTGACGAAATCAAACTGGTGACGCTCGTAGGGCCGGCCGGGACAGGGAAAACATTGCTAGCCCTGGCATGTGGATTAAGAAAGGTTTTCGATGAAGGAGCCTACTCGCGCATACTTGTCAGTCGTCCAATTGTGCCGCTTGGACGAGACATTGGCTACCTGCCCGGGACTAAGGAAGAAAAATTATTCCATTGGATGCAGCCCATTTACGACAACCTTGAATTCCTGTGTGCCTCAACAGGAGGGGATTCGAATGAGACATTGAAGTGGGTCATGGAAAGTAAAAAAATCGAGATGGAGGCTGTCACCTATATTAGAGGACGTTCCCTTCCCAAAATGTATATTATCGTTGACGAAGCGCAAAACCTGACTCCTCATGAAGTGAAGACTATCATCTCGCGCGCAGGTGAAGGGACTAAAGTGATCCTGGCAGGCGACCCGACTCAGATTGACAATCCTTACCTCGACAAGGACTCCAACGGCCTTAGCTTTGCAGTCGGTAAATTCGTGAACCATAAGATTTATGGTCATATGTTTCTGGATAAGACAGAGCGCTCTGAATTGGCTGCGTTGGCTGCAGAAGTTCTCTAGTCCATTCGTGTTCCTGCCCGTGCCAGTGCCCTCCGTGCCTCTGTGCCTCTGTGTTTAATTTTTTAGCGTCTCCATTGCCCTACTTCTCTTTTCCAAAATCTCTCTTGCTTCCTCGTCCGTCAGCCAGATTTTTTCATTGAGGATGGTGTTCACCTGCAATTCGACGACTTCAGGATCAAATTGGGGAGCATAAGTACCCGTAAAATGATATCCCTGATAAGTGATGTTTTTCAGGGCAATGGCATCCTGTACGCTTAAAAGATGGTTGTAGAAATCATCTATAAAGACAACATGGTCAGGCTCCCAACCAACCAATCTGAAGAAATCTTGCAGAAGATACCCTTTGCAGTTGCGATTCTGATTCAGATCGCCGCAAAATAGGATCCCATTTTTGTAGATGGGCGGGTTTTTGTTAATGCCTACAAGATGGTTGAAGGAATGGTGCTTTTGATAAAAGAAATCAAATGTGATGCCTAATTTGGCCAGCTGTGCGATGCGCCATTCCACCAATGACTCGACGGGTCCTATTTTACCGGTATTTGCTGCAGTCAAAGCTATGAATGGAATCCCTTTATCCCTAAGTTTAGACATCAATTTGATCACATAGGGATCGATCAATGTATAATCAACAGTGTTAAGGATAATGCCAAAGAGCTCATTATTGTAAAATACACTGGACCACATTCCGGATCTGTAATTTCGCGCAGAATGGGTTAGAATGGCATCGGCAGGGGAGATTAATACTTCGTCCACATCGAAGATCACCAAGGATTTTGATGTCAGTTGGCTTATATCTATTTCGGAAAACGACTTGATCGTTTTAATTTCTCCGTAAACGCAAGCAGCAAGGAAAACAAAAATTATACAAATATATTTCATGGCTATATCCCTGGTTTAAGCTGGGTCATGAAGCTCGGTTTTCTACCTCTGGTGATGATCTGAATAGGCCTGATGACGTTATTCCTTATGCACTTTGGGAAAAAGCGATAGATAAAATCTAATACTTTTTTTGTGACAGGATTAAAGAAGACTTTGCTCAAAGGATCGCGTCCGTCATCACATTTAGGAGCCTCTTTTCCATCTATTTTCCTCTTGAAGAACAAGGTTGCTGATGTTCAAGTTCCGCCTTCCTGATTGCTCACCTCATCGTAACCATCCCTGCACTCTTGTTCGTAGGGCTTGCCTGCTTCAGGTATAGGACGTTTATTGATAATGGCCTGGAGCGTTTCCAACTTGATGATAGCCCATAGCGACCAATGGGAGCTATGGGCTATCGCCAGTCGCCCTTCGCTACGCTCCGGGCTCAAGCGACTCTAAGCAAAATGTCCAAACTAAGATTAGGTTTGAGTTAGGACTTTCCGGCTTTCTGCAAGAAGCCGTTTCTAGGATCAACCTCCTTGTTTTGTGGATTTGCGATCTTAAATTCTTTTTCTAATTGTATGCAATTTAATTTTTATGTAGTATCAAGCAAAATAAAATTTGGAGTTTTTCATGCTCAAGAAAATTGCATTGATATTGGTTTCCTTGTTACCTTTTGCAAACCATGCTGAAGAATTTGAACAAGTTGGATTTCCCCAGTTTGCCTATGAAAGCCCATCCGAACTTTTATTAGATTCATCTTATAGATACCTTGATTTGATTGATCAGATTAGCAACGGACTCATTCCTGATGACGATTATACAGCGTCCATTTTATCTCCACATTGCAAGAAGATTTTCAATGGAAACCTGGTTACCTTAAATCGCGACGAGTTTATTATTGATCTCATAACTACTTATGAGCTTCAGGGTAGATGGATCTTTTTTCCGGAAGATGTGATTGCTGCAACCCTTGATTGTGTCATTATGCGTTTAACCATTGTCATGCAGGATTCGGGCGTATTTACCTCCATGGTTATCCTCGCCTTCGATGAATGTGGCCTCATCTTCGAAATCAACGAAGTCCTCACCAAAATGAACTGAAGCGGAAGGATGAGGGCTAAGAGCTTCACATCTCCCGATACTTTAAAGCTGTGAAAAATGTTGCTTGGCGAAGCCCTTGGAGTGCGGTGCTCTGCACCGCCTTTTAGCGCTATTGTGAACACCATTCTTGCCTTAACCGCACCATTAATGCCATTAGTGTCTTTCGATTACACCAATGAACTCCACAAGAGCGCCAGAAGGCGGTGCAGAGCACCGCACTCCAAGGCTTCGCAAGCAAATTTTCGTTCTACCTTCCACCTTCCACCTTCTGTCCCAGCTTTGCTGGGAACGGCAGGATCATATCTAAATCGACTGTGGAGAACAGCAATGCGGTTTTGGCTTCACGCTCGACCCAATAGGCATCGATGGTGCGACCTTGTCCTTTCAAGCTGAGGGTCAGACCCCGAATTGCAATTCCCTTGTCAAAAACAAAATGATTGAAGCATACTTGATTTTTTATGAAAGGACACTTCCGTATGATACTTAAAAAAACCTTCTTGATATTCATTGTTTTATTTCATGTTATTGTACGTGCGGAAGGTAATTACCATATCTTTAATCTTGAAGCACTCGCTCCATTTTTAAATAATGAAAATATCATCATGATCACTAGTTCAGGTCGGTCTGGAAGTACGATGTTGTCGCAACACATCATGTACTACTCTGCTGGAGATATCATACTCAAATCACATATCAGCACCATACCACCCGAGTTTAAGGGGAAAATTGTATTCATCTTTTCCAATCCGGACAGGGCTGCAGAATCAATTCTCCATATAACCCTTAACAATGAGGAATTTGGAAAACAACATTTTTTCAATATGGAGGGAGCCGATCATAACTGGTTGACTATGTTGGGTTCAACGGCCAATCAAACTTTATATAACAATTTACTTTCCTATGATGCCCTAGGATGCTTTTTGCAACTATATCATTGGCTGTACATGAATCAGCCATGCGAACATTCTCAGGCCAATGTATTGGCTATCAAATATGAAAACCTATGGGACAAAGAAACAGTCGATAACATCAAATCATTCCTCAATTTACCTTATTTTGCATTGCCCGAAAAAGTTGAACGTGGCTATAAAGAAGAAGCCATAAGCGACGAGGAAATGCTCTTTAGAAAGACATACAATAACGGAACTACTAAAGATCTCCGTTACGAAGCATATGATAATGCTAGGGAGATCTGGGCTAATGCCCCACCTTTTCAATATTTATCCACAGAGTCACAGAGGAGAGCACAGTGATTTTTAGCAGGGAACTGTTGTCACTTTTGCCTCCTGCAGGCAAATGCAGACCGGCAGATTATCGGCACGGTCGGGACAAACGGAGAATTAACTGATCCTACTTCCTTTTTACTTCTTTCCATGATGTCTGAAAGGTTTTTTCCCATGACTTTAATCTCAAACATGAATGAGTGGAGGGTTCCATTGATGGCATGCTTGTTCCCCTTTCCTATAGCATGGTCTTTGATTTGTTCAACTATTTGGGTATGAAAAGTAAGAAATGCCGGATTTTTAAATGAAGATACATTACGGAGCATTTTCCTTGTTTTCTCCATGACTTCTTCGTCCAGATGGATCTCTTTCATTCTTAATACCTCCTCAAACATCAGTATGTTGGAATGATAAATTTCTTCATGGCTCTCATCCGAATTTAAGATCTCTTTTAAGTGAAATTGATCGAGGATTTCTGAAAAATCCTTATCGCTCAGATTGCCTGCCTCAATTGATTTATCACTAAACCAGATCTGTTGACGTAAAAAGGTGAGTGCTGTGGCCAGATGAGCCATCCTCAGAATTTTCTGATGAAGCTTGTTAAGATGTTCTTGCTCGTTTTCAAGCAGGACTGGACAGATTTGAGAGTGGATTGGCTTAGTCTTTCCTAACAGTTTAAATAAATCGCCCCATTGCCTTTCTTTGATTTTCAGGCCATATACCTCAGCGTGAATAGTGTGATTAAAGTAGGCGATTTTTTTAAGTTTGCCGGCTATTTTTTCAAATGAAGTAATAGCTTGTAAGCATGAGTGTTGGGGTAATTTACCCGCATAGGCGTACAGCTTCAAGGCTTCTCGCAACTTTTGTGCAGCCAACTTGTTTACTCTGTGATCACTATTTAAACAGCTATGTATCAATCTTTCCATCACTTGGCGTTCATTGTGCGGGAGATGCTGAGCAATAAATTGGGAGATAGCAAGATCATCGTTAGGTGTGTGATTCACAAAGTCAGTAAGCTTCTGTATAAAACCTTTGTCCAGTTCCCCTTGAAATTCTTTGATAGCAAAGCAATAGGTCTCGTAGCCTATAGCTATCTTTTTAATGATACTCAACTGCTGACATATCTGATTCAACTGTTTTCTCTCCGGCAATAATGTCTCAGGACAACTCTTGCGAGAAAGATGATTGCAGGATAATACCTGATCGATCATTGCGATAATCGCAAAATGGGCTGAAGGAGAATTAGAACAAAGCATCTCGCGGCTTAAACCGTTATTCTGTCCATCTTCGACAGTGGCTTGGATCCATTTGTCAGTCTTATCCAGATCAAGTTCATACCGATGGATCCTAGTGTAAAAATGATTCTGTGCTAGCTTGACAGCCTTTGATTGATAAAACTCCTTATACATCGAAAAGACGAAATTCTTTTTCTCCACAGCTATCTCATCGATCTTGTTGTAGATCTTCCTAAAGATTTCCGGAAGTAATCTAAGCGGGTTATTTCCAGCTTCAGCATCACTCAGAATGCCTTCCATCCAGTCTCTTATCCCCTCATCGTGGATGCTGCTTTGCAGAGACTGAAGAACCTTTGTAATATATTTTAAGCTAGTCGCAAAGACCTCTGGGTTATTCAACAGGGGGACCACTTCTTTCAAGTCGGTGGCATTAAGCTCCTCGCGAAGCTCCTGCCTAAATCTTCCATTATGTGGAACAAGCAGGCTGATCTTTCGACGCATATTGAGCAATTCAGCAATGACGACGGAGTAATTCGGAGTTAAGCTGTTGACGGCGCTAGCGATCTTTTTTACTGCATTTCTAGTTTCCAATGTATTCAAATGAGGTGAAAACTTAAAATTGGGATCGGACATCATTTGATATAATACGTTCATAGTCTCATCACAGAAAATATCATTTATTTTCTCAGCCTTTTCAGCATTAAGTCCTTCCAACTTCTGATAAAGTCGGTCCAGTGCCTGAGTTCCAAGTTTGCTTTTAATATGGCTTTGCGATTTTTCAATTGCTTGATAGATTTTATGCTGGGTTGTACTACCAATAGTTGTTCCCATCTGAAGTTTATGAACTTCCATCCTGACATAGAGGTCGATGCAACTTGTTGTTAGACGGGATTCGTGTTCCTTTTGTCTTTCTAAGAAAATATTGAGATAATGGCCATATCTTTCATTAAATAACATTAATGCGACTCTGAATGCAACCTTTTCCAATTCATTTTTTGGGACAATCAATCTTCGCAAATCGCGATATGCGGCAATCAGGCTGCAAGCGGTATCGTAAAGCTCTTGCTCGCTTGTGATCTGAATGTCGAGTGTCTCTTCAGGGTGGCAGGCAAAAAGAAAGGCTGACATAAACGTCTGTGTTGGCTTTATGAGTTCAGGAACTGTGTTGTCAAGTTTAAACTCTCCTGCTTTCCTTCGTATAAATCCTAAAAACTGCTGCATAGCAGCTATTGTTTTATGGCAGCTCAGCGCTTTGGCAGTATCATTAAAGTGATGTTCAGCTTGAGTGTCAAGAAAAAATGTCTTCTTCCTCATTCTATCTAAGTGGCTAGGGTACTCTCTCCTCCACCATCGTTGCAGAAGCTGCGCAGCCTTTAGGCACGTTTGTTCATTTGAATTGGTAATTGCACTAGAAGTATTTTCTGTAAGTAGTTTCGGAACGAAACTCGACGCAATGGAAAGCATGAGACCCCCCTATGAATTAGTATTATTCTTATTTTATTCCATATTCCCATTCCCCAATTTTGTCAAATAAAATGAGCTCCTGATTTCTGTTGCAATGATCAATCCAATTTATTTAGAATCATTATTTAAATAACTTTTTAAGGAAAATTATGCGACTATTAAAAGATAACTGCCTCCTCAAACGTGTTGAGAAGCAGGAGCAAGACGCGATTAATTTTGGCCTGTGCTGGGAAAGTATCAATCAGATCATCGAACAGATCCAAAGCGAATGCAATGAAATCAAAGACGCATATGAAAAAGGCGACATTACCCACCTGCAAGAAGAAATCGGCGATCTCATTCAGGCTGCTATCGGAATTGCAGTGTTTTGCAAAACAGACCCCCATGAGACCATGTTGAGAAGTATTGATAAATTTCAGAAGCGCTACGATGCAATCGTCAAAATGGTCCACGCAGATGGCCGTAAAAACCTGGAAAATCAGCCACTAGATGTATTGATGTATTACTGGAACCGCGCCAAACTGGAAAGTTGAATTTCCTGAATTTGATTCCCTTGTCATGCTATCATCTTCCGATTTATCTATCGCATCGTGCCCACAGTTATTAATGATCCGGCCATAGCAAAGAGTGAAAGGATTCCATTGGTTTTTGGATTTAAAATATAACCCAACTTCCCGTGAAAATTATACATTTGGGTATGCCCCCCTTCGCATCAACGCGTTATGAACAAAAATCTTGCGTCTGAAACCCCCTTCGAATCGCCGTTTCTAGGATAATGATTCTTGCCTTTTAAAGAATTTGTTAAAAAAGACTAAGCAAGGCTTGGATTTGATCTGTATGAGCGATAGTTGCGACAGCATAGAGCGGTCTTGAGTCGATTTTGTCAGCGATGAGGTAGATATCTGTCGCATACCCGTGCGGTAGCGCCATAATAAAATCATGGGCATTTGCTTTTTTGGCTGCCCAAATGATTTCCTCTTCACTCGCATCAAGTTTACCATAGCGGATATTGTCTAAGACTGTTCCAGCAAACAGATAGACCTCTTGCTGGACAATTCCAATATTTTTTCTTAATGAACGCATTGTAATACCACTAATGTTTTTTCCATCAATCAGTATTTGACCTTTGCTTACTTCATAAAATCTAGGAATTAAAGAACACAATGTTGTTTTTCCAGCCCCTGAAGGCCCCACCAAAGCAACATATTCCCCAACCTTTATATTCAAAGAGATGTGCTTCAGCACATGGTCATAGCCTTCTTTATATTTAAAACTCACATTTTTAAATTCAATATTCCCTTCGACATCAGTGATGTCTACTGCATCTGGAGCATCTTTTATATCTGGCTCAACTTCTAAGATTTCCATAAACCTTTCGAAACCGGTAATTCCCTCTTGGTATAGTCTCGTAAAATTACCAAGTCTTTGTATTGGTTCGATTAAAATAACGATATAAAGTAAATCCGAGTCATTAGCTGCCCTGTTCTGTGTTCATCATAAAAATTAAAGGATAGCTTTTGATAATGATCAAACAATTCATTGCGCATGTCTCTTTCCATAAGCGCACCCATCATATGTCCCTTATAATCAATAAACGTATGGCACGCAGTGTAAATAGCAACCAATCCAACCATAACAGCCCCCATCGTGTAAATTTGACCGAGTGCATCCGTTGTATTCCTCTTAACTTGGTCTGTGAGCTTATTTTGTCTAATCACGTAATTCATTTTATTCCTAATTTTAGTAGAACACAGTGCATCCACGCTGTTCAAGCTCGTGAAACCACTCTGGTATAATAAGCCCTTTATTAATACGTACATCTATTTTCTCTAGATTTTCGAGGTTACGTATACTCTCCGGAAGAGATTTCAACTTATTGTCTCTCAAATCCAAAAATCGAAGTGATTTTAAATTCCCAATCGTTTCAGGCAGGCAAGTTAATTGGTTAGCTCTTAGGTCAAGTTCTGTCAAACTAACCAAATTCCCAATACTATCTGGTAAAATTTTCAATTGATTGTTTTCTAGCATTAGTTTTCTTAAATTTCTAAGATATCCTATAGAATTTGGAATAACATTTATCCGATTATT